>NZ_SCOH01000035.1 GCF_005503445.1 Chitinivorax sp. B
CCGAACTGCGCACCACCCACCGTGACTTGGCGTGTGGTGTCAGGCTGGTTGTAGGCATAACCCACCAACCCATAACGGGATTCAATGCCTTTTTCTTTAAGTGCGGCTTCCAGACCACTGACCGCGCGACCTGTCCACGTCTGGGCCGCCCAGTTGTTCTCCGCAGCCGTTCGACGCAGCAGTCGGATGGACTGAGATTCATCCGCCATGACAATGACGTCGGCTGCAGGCGCTGCCAGGGACGATGACATGCCCCCCATAGCCATGACAGCCGCTACAGCCCCAGCCCCCAAACGACGCTTACGGGAAACAAACATTGCACCACCGCCAACCAGCATCAATGCCAATACACCAGGCAGCGGCACACCAGTTGGTGGTGGTGTTCGTTTGGTCACCGTTACCTGGCCAGCACCAACAGTAATGGGCAGCAATACGTGCCCATCAAAATCACCCAACATATTCTGGCCTGCAATATTGGGCAGTACATTCAAGAAAGCAGTGCCTTCGGCAATAGCGTCAAATTCGAGCGAGATCAAACTGAAGAAACTCGCATGCTGCAAAGACTGCAGCATTGCCAGATCAGACAACAATGACACTTCAGATACGGCAATTTTTCCAGGCGATAAAATACTGAAGTCAGCGAAAGCATCGCCTACATTCATATCCGGATTTCCCAGTCCTGAGCCAAAGGTCAACCTCTTAAAGTTCAAGATGGAAGCATCAAAACTGACAATGAAGTCGAATGCACCAACCACATTTGAGCCTAGGTCACCTGCAGCCACGTCAATGCGTACAGAATCCGCAATCTTTGCAGATTGTGTTGGCGGCGTGAATTCGATTCTAGCCGCAGATGCACTGCCAACCACAAACATCAATGCGAGTGAAGCCAACTTCGCTTTGACAAAACATCCGATCTTTGACATTTTTAATTTCACCAGGACGGTATTCGCATCAAGCTATTGATGACTATGCCATTTCAGCAAAAACCACCAAAAACATTACGCAAATTGCAATTATGGATGTATGCATTATACATTTTT
The DNA here is from genome assembly GCF_005503445.1 of Chitinivorax sp. B. Classification (NCBI taxonomy): domain Bacteria; kingdom Pseudomonadati; phylum Pseudomonadota; class Betaproteobacteria; genus Chitinivorax; species Chitinivorax sp. B. The sequence goes on from NZ_SCOH01000035.1 coordinate 1,041, forward strand.
TATCTTTAAGAAACAATGACAGATGGTGTGCTGACAGATGCTGCAACGCAATCAGGTCAACAGTAATATTCGAAAATACTTATTAATTACTTCATTCGGAGGACAAGCACTTGACGCTGTAACCACATAGCCATTCAATACTGTCACTACACCGTAAGCAATGCCAGTTGGACTATTCAAGGTCATTACTACCTAGCTGGCAGTACACGGTCATCTTGCTTTCAGTGCAATTTTGACAACCTATGCATAAGTTAATAGAAAAAGTATTGAAATCAGTAAATTGATGTTGATGAACAGAATATTAAATATTTCCAGTAATATCCAATTAAAAAATTTTTATTTAAAATCAATAATACATACCAAAAATCACATTAAATACCAGACACCACCTCATCCAACTGCCGATCTATCCACATATCCGCACCATAAATTTTTCTCCATGCACCGCGGACGTTCAGACGCAAAAAAGCCCGTACGATGATGGGTACGGGCTTTTTATATGAAACCAAGCGATACGGCAGTTTGCGTCTCACCAAACCATTACAAATTGCGAGCGCTACGCTGCACAACTTTAGTGCTCAATACTTCAATGCATCCGTCAAGTGTGGTTGTAACGCTTGCAACAGTTGGCCGAATACACGGGGCGAACCCGCAACCACATGGCCCGATTCCAAGAAATGTTCATTCCCTTCAATATCGCTCACCAGTCCACCGGCTTCTTGTACCATGAGTACACCTGCTGCGATATCCCACGCATTCAGACCCAGCTCCCAGAAGCCATCGAAGCGGCCACAGGCAACATAGGCTAGGTCCAAGGCTGCAGAACCCGGCCTGCGCAGGCCGGCGGTGCGTTGAAGCAGATCCTTGAACATACTCATATAAGTATCGAGATGCGCAAAATCGGAATACGGGAAACCAGTTCCAATCAGGCTGTCAGCGAGCTGGATGCGCTTGGAAACACGAATACGACGATCGTTCAGAAATGCGCCTGCACCGCGGCTGGCGGTGAACAGGTCATTATGGACCGGGTCGAAAATGACGCCTTGGGTGATCGTACCATTATGTGACAAGGCGATTGAAACTGCATATTGCGGAAAACCATGTAGGAAATTGGTCGTGCCATCGAGCGGATCGATTATCCACTGAAATTCGGAGTCACCACGTGCACCTCCCTCTTCACCAAGTATGGCGTGGTTGGGGTATGCATCCAACAGCACCTCGACAATTGCCTGCTCTGCAGCACGGTCAACTTCGCTGACGAAGTCGTTATGATTTTTGCGTTCTACACGCAATACATCCAGATTATTGGACGCACGATTAATGATGGTCCCGGCCCGACGAGCTGCCTTGACCGCGATATTGAGCATCGGGTGCATGTTTCGACTCCAGTGCGACAGCCTTAAGTGGCTATCACGATGACAAGGAACAAGCAGACACTAGATTCAGATATAGCCCAGTGCTGCGGTAGTTGGGGACGTATTGTATTGTTTTTGCGCCCATAAATAAACTTGTGTTTACGTGGGGCCACTGTTTCACCCTTTGTTGGCGTGCTCCCGTACAACATCGAAAAAGATGCCAAAGCAACAACCCAACGTGCCAAACTGTGCATTCCTGCATCAAATCAAGCTATTTGAAATGATGAACCGCTGGATTCGCATACTGGCCTGTTAGAATTCAAGTCTTAACGAATCTATCACGCAGTGTTCATCATGGCAGACCAACTCGACCGAATCCGCATAATCCTGTCCAACCCTAGCCACCCAGGCAATATCGGCTCAGCAGCACGTGCCATGAAAGTCATGGGCCTATCGCGACTGTATCTGGTCAATCCCAAGGAATTCCCCAATGACCATGCGGATGCGCTGGCAAGCGGCGCCGTGGATGTACTGCGACAAGCTGTCGTGTGCAGTTCGCTGACCGAGGCACTGCACGGTGTTGGCTTTGCGGCCGCGTTGTCCGCGCGCCGCCGCGAACTGACACTCCCGGCAGAGAACCTGCGTGAAGCGGCAACTCATGCCATTCATCTTGCCAGTCAGAATGAAATTGCCTTCGTTTTCGGCAACGAAACGTTTGGGTTATCCAACGAAGAAGTCATGCAATGCAACATGCTGATTCATGTACCAACCAATCCTGTTTATTGCTCACTCAACTTGGCAGCGGCCGTCCAGTTGGTTTGCTACGAATTACGCATGGCTTCAGGTTTGACATCATTTGAAGATTGGCCCACCCCACCCGTATTGGCCACACAAGATCAGATCGAAGGTATGCTGCAACACTTGGAAGCCACGCTGATCGAGATCGGTTACTTGAACCCGGCCAACCCCAAGCGTCTGATGCCCCGACTGCGACGCCTGTATAAACGGGCCTCGTTGGAGGTGGACGAAATCGACATGTTGCGCGGCATTCTGACCAAAACGTTGGCCGGTAGACGCTGACCATGGCATACGGGTTCTCATATATCTTTGACAAGCGCGATGGTGCAGCAGTACAACCACTGCCATTTACAACAAGTATCCAACAGGAGAGGGAAAAATGCGCAGTTCAGTTGTTGCATGCCTCATGGCAGTTGCAGGAGTTGCAGGTTGCAGCCATACGTCGACACCAAACGATTACTATGATGACGACAAGGAATACATAACGGGTAGCAATATCCCCCGCAAGGCCAACCAAATTCGCTCACCTGATCTGAAAGTACTTGATCAAAAAGGGGCTGCCGACATGCGCGAGGCGTTGGACCAGTCGCACGAGCGAATCATGTAAACGTCGCTTCTTGTGCCCAAAAGCATGATGTACGCACCGCATCATGCTTTATTTAGACCACAAAAATGAACAATGGTCATTTGAAGGTGCCAATCCAAGAAAAAGCCATTGACATGGCTCACTTCTCGCCGAAATAATTAACTAACCAGTTAGTTATTTATATTCGCAATGGAACACCCTATTCCACCTCCACGCTGGCAGCGTCGCAAAGAAGCACGTCCGTCAGAAATTACCGCTGCCGCATTGGCACTGTTTGTACAACGCGGCTTTTCCGCGACCAAGCTGGACGATGTTGCCAAAGCGGCGGGGATCACCAAGGGGACGTTGTACCTTTACTTCGCCAGCAAGGAAGAACTATTCAAAGCGGCTGTTCGAGATACCTGGGAGCCCAGCTTGCAATTGGCGGAAGAAATGATTGCAGACACCCAGCATGACGCGACCTCTTTGCTTGAAACGCTGTTGCTGAGCTGGATCGACTTGATTCAAGCCTCGCCAGCAAACGGGATCTCAAAGTTGGCTATAGCCGAAGCTGGCAACTTCCCTGAACTAGCCCAGTTTTATCAACAGGAAATCGTTGATCGTAGCCGCCGTATTTTTGGCAAGGTCATTGAACGGGGTATGCAACGTGGTGAATTCCGTCAGGTTGATATTGGCTTCATGGTCACCGAGATCATTTCACCCATCATTATGCAAACCTTATGGCAGCAGGCATTTGGCCCTTATTGCAAAACATCACCTGATCTACCTGGCTTCGCCCGTTTCCATCTTGACTTGCTGTTGAATGGCTTACGTACAGCAAGCGCGCACCAACATATCTAATTGAATGGAAGTTGACGGGTCATGACGACATGAATGCTCCCAAAACTCGATGTCAATCCAAGCTTTTTCCGGAGAATCAAGCATGACAAACGAAGTACCCCCCCCTGCAGATGCACCCAAAAAACAGGGTAAAGCACGTCTGGTGCTACTGATTGCCTCCATTGGCATTATTGGTAGTCTTGGCTATCGATGGTGGCATGGCCAACACTTTGTCTCAACCGACAATGCTCAGATCGAAGGCCGCATTGTTCCTATTGCCGCCAGGGTTGCCGGCTATGTAACAGACATCCGGGTTACAGACAACCAACTCACCAAGTCCAATGATTTACTGGTAAAAATCGACGATCGCGATTACCAGGCCAAGTTGCTACAGGCAGATGCTGAACTCTCCATGGCCGTATCCAACGCAGGCAAACAGGGGGGAGATATTGGCCAAGCTGCTGCGCAAATCCATTGGGCTCAAGCCAATGCATCCGCCGCCACAGCCAACATCAATCAGTCCGATGCAAATTTGCAAAAAGTACGTAATGATCTTGAGCGGATCAAGTCATTGGCAGCACAAAACATGGCTTCACAGCAGCAGCTTGATGCCGCTGAAACCGGTGTGCGAACTGCCGAAGCCCAACTGAAAACCGCACGAGACTCTGCCAGTGCAGCAGGTGAGCAGGTCACTGTGTATTCCGCTGCACTTCGTACGGCAAAATCGAAGGTAGATGCAGCACGTGCAGTACGTGATCTGGCTGCTATTCAGCTGGCAGATACGGAACTGAAAGCGCCAACTGCCGGCATGGTCAGCAAGAAGAATGTTGAAATTGGGCAATTGGTCCAACCTGGCCAGACCTTAATGAGTCTGGTGGCAACTGGCGATGTATGGGTGGTGGCCAACGTCAAGGAAACCGATGTAGGCAAGGTCAAACCAGGTGCCTCCGCTGCCATTGAGATCGATGCCTATCCGGGCATCAAAATTCATGGCAAGGTCGAATCCATCAGCGCGGCTACTGGTGCAAAGTTCACCCTGCTACCACCGGATAATGCGACTGGCAACTTCACGAAAGTGGTACAACGCGTACCAGTCAAAATTCGCCTGGATCAAAGCAATGACAAGACTCACCCATTGCGCCCCGGGATGAGTGTTGTTGCCACGATCGAGGCCTCGGCATGAATGCAATTCTGCCTGGCCTGTCCCGTTCAAACAGCCCAGCCGGGATTCATACCAACCGTTTCATCATTGCACTGACCGTGACACTTGCCTCGGTGCTGGAACTGCTCGACACCAGTATCGTCAATGTGGCTGTACCGCATATGATGGGCTCGTTAGGTGCTACATTAGATGAGATTGCCTGGGTCTCGACGGGCTACGTTGTGGCCAATGTGATCATACTCCCGATTTCAGGCTGGCTATCCGGTCAGCTGGGCAGACGTAACTATTTTGCCTTATCGATTCTGATATTCACCGTTGCCTCGATGGCCTGTGGTGCCGCCGCCACGCTGGAGTCCCTGGTGTTCTGGCGAATTGTTCAAGGTCTTGGCGGCGGTGGCCTGTTGGCCACAGCACAATCCACCATTTTCGAGACTTTTCCAGTCAAGGAAATGGGTACTGCCATGGCCATTTTTGGTATGGGTATCATGGCCGGCCCGGCATTGGGCCCGACCGTGGGTGGCTGGTTGACCGATGCCTATTCCTGGCCCTGGATCTTCTATATTAATTTGCCATTAGGTATCGCCGCGCTGTTGCTCACCTTGGTCTACGTGCCGGATTCAGCCATGCAGCAAAAGGCCGCCAAAGTGGACTATATCGGCCTGATTTTACTGGCCATTGGCATTGGTGCCTTGCAGACAATGCTGGAACGCGGTGAGAAAAATGATTGGTTCCAATCCACGGAAGTCGTCGTTTTAGCCTTGATGGCTTTCTTTGGGTTGTTCCTGTTCATAATCCATGAGCTGGAAACCCGCCACCCGATTGTCGACCTGCGAATCATGCGGGATGGGCAATTCAACGCGGGCCTGATCTATGCGTTTCTGACAGGTGCTGCCCTGTACAGCACCATTTTCATGTTCCCGGTATATGCACAGTCGTTGATGGGCTATAACGCCTTTCAGACAGGCATGTTCATTCTGCCCTCAGCCATTGCCACCGCCATTGCGCTCGCCACCACCAGCAAACTGGTGGCACGTGGCGTGTCGGCAAAAGCGGTGATTGTGTTGGGCACAATTGTATTCTGCTATTCGATGTGGATGCACTACCACTTTACAACCCAAAGTGGTGCGGAAGATTTCTTCTGGCCTTTGGTGCTGCGTGGCCTGGGATTGGGAATGGTGTTCGTACCGCTGAATAACCTGGCCATGAGCAATATCGCCCCCAAAGACATGGCAAACGCCAGTGGCCTCTACAACCTGACCCGTATGTTGGGTGGGAGCGTGGGTATCGCAACGTCTGCGACTGGATACAATCACCTGCTGCAAAGTCAGCAAGCACATTTATCTGAACACCTGGCAACCAATGCGCCAGCTACTTTACAACGGCTGACCACGTTGAAGCAGATTCTGATAGTGCGCGGCGTACCCGAGAGCATGGTCAATAGCAAAGCACATGCCCTGCTAAATATGCAGGTACAAAAGCAGGCGAATATGCTGTCGTTCAGCCAGTTGTTCTTCTGGTTCGGCATCGTGCTGGCGTGCGCCATTCCACTACTGCTGCTCATGCGGAACACCAAGCTGCGCCAAGGTAGCATGGATGCACATTAGCAGACAGAAAGGGGGCGAAGCCGTCCCCTGCTTCCAACCAACGTACAGTGACCGCTCTGCACTACCGTCAGGCGCGAATGGCTTCGATCACTCAGCCGCCACCAGCGCGCGAGCCCCTCTTCGAAGCGTTCGATCAGTATCGACGAGGGCATTATTTTTGCAGCAATGCCAGTGAGCAACACGTCCGGGCGACCTGCCCGAACTGAAATTCGGCACGTGGATCTTGACACCCACTGAAACCTGCTATTGCAGGTCAGTTGAATAGGACTAAAGATCAACTGGCCCCCTTCCCTCAAAAAAACCACACCCGAAGGTGTGGTTCAACTGCATGATCATTCTGCATCGGCATCACATAGCCGCTGCAACCAAGCTGTCATCAAGCAAAATGTTGTTCCTTGACCGCCATTTCTCGCAACAAGGCCGGTGATTCAAAACGTGCGCCATATCGTTTCGCCAATTGATCAGCGCGCCCGATAAAGGCCGGCAGACCGTACTGATTGATATATTGGATTGCCCCACCCGTCCAAGCAGGGAAACCAATACCGAAAATGGATCCGATATTGGCGTCAACAACCGAATTCAAAATCCCCTCCTCCAGGCAGCGCACGGTTTCCAACGCCTGCACAAACAGCATTCGATCAACCATGTCCTGCATGAGGACAGGCACCTCTTGCTTACCCCAGATTTTGGCCAATCCTGGCCAAAGTCGCTTTTTCCCGCCATCTGCCGGATAGTCATAAAAACCTGCCCCTGCAGCCTTACCCGCACGCTGGTGATCACGCAACATGCAATCAAAAACGAGTTCAGCAGGGTGAGCCTGATAAACCTGGCCAGATGCCTCCAAATCAGCACGGGCCTGCTTGCTGATTTGGTCGATCAAGCTCAGGCTGACTTCGTCCACTACGGCTAATGGCCCAACCGGCATGCCAGCCTGCAATGCGGCCATTTCAACGGCTGGAGCGGGTAAACCTTCTCCCAACATTGCCACGCCTTCGTTGATATAAGTGCCAAATACCCGGCTGGTAAAGAAGCCCCGACCATCATTGACCACAATCGGCGTCTTGCCAATCTGCATCACAAAATCAAAAGCCCGAGCAAGCGTCTCGTCAGACGTATCGTGCCCACGGACGATCTCGACCAATTCCATTTTGTCCACGGGCGAAAAAAAATGCAGGCCAATGAATCGTTCAGGTCGGCTGCTGGCCGCGGCCAAACCACTGATTGGCAGCGTTGGGGTGTTGGATGCCATGAGCACGCCGGGTGAAACAACCCTTTCGGCCTCTTGTGTGACTTTGGCTTTCAGCGCTCGATCCTCATATACCGCCTCAATAACCAGATCACACCCGGCAAAATCTGCGGCATCGGCCGTTGGCAGAATTAATTCCAGGATGCCATCCGCTGCCGATTGTGCCATTTGCCCCTTTGCGACGCGCTTGGTCAGCAGATCAGCACTGTGACGCTTACCTTTTTCAGCAGCTGCCAGCGATGTATCCTTCAATACCACCGCCAGTTTGCGGCTGGCACACGCATAGGCGATCCCCGCCCCCATCATGCCAGCCCCAATGATACCCACCTTGTCTGATCGCCATGGCGAAACGGCCTTGGGTCGACTACCGCCAGCCTTCAACTGATTCAGTTGAAACCAGAATGTGCCAATCATATTTTTGGCTACCTGCCCCACTGCAAGCTTTACAAAATAGCGGGATTCGATGCGGCTGGCGGTGCTGAAATCCACCTGTGCACCTTCAACCGCGGCAGCCAAAATCGCCTCAGGTGCAGGATAACAACCGTGCGTCTTGGCACGTAACATTGCCGGCGCTACTACCAACACCTGGGCAACTTTGGGGTAACTGGGTGTACCGCCTGGCATTTTATAATCGTCACGGTCCCATGGTTGCTTGAAGTCAGGGTTTGCTCGGATCCAGTCCCGGGCACGTTGCAACAAATCATCCACTCCTACAGCCAATTCATCCACCAAACCTGCAGCCAATGCCTGCTTGGCAGATAATCGTTTACCTTCCATCAAATGAGGTAATGCTGCCTGTAAGCCCAACAGACGTGTCAGACGTGCCACTCCACCACCACCAGGCAACAAGCCTAACGTTACTTCCGGAAAACCAAACTGAGCTTTTGGATGATCAATGGCAATTCGCCAATGGCATGCCAATACTACTTCCATCCCACCACCCAATGCAGTCCCATTGATGGCAGCCACCACCGGAGGACCAAATGTCTCCAATTGTCTTAGCAGGCCCTTAATTTCTTCCACCAATGCAAACATGGCATCTGCATGCTGTGGATCTGCCTGAATCAGCTCGTTCAGGTCCCCTCCTGCAAAGAACGTCGATTTGGCGGAAGCAACAATGACCCCACAAACACGTTCACCATCCTGCCGCAACTTTGCAAGGATGTCCGCCATCCCCTCCCGATAGGCCGCATTCATGGTATTGGCCGACTGGCCTGGAATATCTATCGTCAGGGTTGCGATGCCGTCATCGTCTAATTCATAGCGAATTGCGTTACTCATCTTTTGTCCTTACACCCGTTCGATGATGGTTGCGATACCCATGCCGCCGCCAACGCATAGCGTAGCCAGTCCGCGGCGCAAATTGCGACGTTCCAGCTCGTCCAGCAAGGTTCCCAAAATCATTGCACCCGTCGCGCCCAAAGGATGGCCCAAAGCAATCGCACCACCGTTGACATTCACCTTTTCCGCAGGCACTGCCATTTCATTCATGAAACGCATTACAACAGCAGCAAATGCTTCGTTCACCTCGAACAGGTCGATATCTTCAACAGTCAAACCTACCTTAGCCAAGGCACGGCGGGTTGCCGGCGCCGGGCCGGTTAGCATGATGGTTGGATCTGTACCGCACAACGCGGTGGAGACGATACGAGCACGTGGCGCCAAGCCAAGCTCCCGCCCTATGGATTCCGAGCCAATCAGCATCAATGCAGCACCATCGACAATTCCTGAAGAATTACCCGCGTGGTGCACATGGTCGATCCGCTCAAGCTGTGGATACTTGTGCAGCGCAACGGTATCCATACCCATCAGACCGATACCTTCAAACGATGGCTTCAGTTTGGCCAAAGCCGCCACGCTCGTCTCCGGTTTGATGAATTCATCCTTATCCAGTATGGTCAGCCCACAAGCATCACGAACCGGTATGACTGACCGCTTGAAATGGCCGGCAGCCCTGGCTGCAGCGGCTTTGTGCTGTGACGACACAGCGAATGCATCGACTTGCTCACGACTGAATCCCGCCAATGTCGCGATAAGATCTGCACCAATCCCCTGCGGCACAAAATAGGTATCAAGATTGGTTTGAGGGTCAGTCGCCCAAGCACCACCATCCGAGCCCATCGGTACTCTGGACATGGATTCAACGCCACCGGCAACAACTAACTGCTCCCAACCGGACCGTACCTTCTGAGCAGCCATGTTGACCGCCTCCAGTCCTGATGCACAGAACCGATTGATCTGCACCCCAGCCGCATTCCAATCCCAACCAGCAGCCAAGGCAGCCGTCTTGGCAATATCTGCGCCCTGATCGCCAACCGGTGTTACACATCCCAAAACGACATCATCCACCTTCCCCGTATCCAGACTTGGATTACGAGCAGTCAGTGCATGCATTAAGCCTGTCAGTAAGCTGATCGACTTCACTTCATAGAGTGAGCCATCTCTTTTGCCTTTGCCGCGGGGGGTTCGAATGGCATCAAAGATGAATGCTTCTGCCATTGTCTTTCTCCTTATCTCAGAATGAATCCAGCAAATACCGCCTTGCCGGCATCTTCATACCAGCAAAGGATGCAACAGCAAATACCCCTCGTGGCGCATAGCCTGCGAGAGCATTGGACGAATAGCCAACATCAGTTAGCTAGCTTAGACCATCAAACAAGTAACACAATGACATGAAGCAACAAGGCACTTGGCAGAACCGATCAAGCCAACACTTTGCATCGGATACCAAGCAAATAAAATGGCATTCTCGGATTTGCACCAAGCAATAGCCAATAGGCGGAAATAAAAAGACAAAACCCGCAGAACAGGCGGCTGCGGGTTATCAGATAATAAATCAGAACAAATTGTCAGTGGTGCCCGGAGCCGGAATCGAACCGGCACGCCGGTTTCCCAGCGAGGGATTTTAAGTCCCTTGTGTCTACCTATTTCACCATCCGGGCAGATGGCAAGAGGAATGTTGGAGGCGGGTGCCGGAATCGAACCGACGTCCACGGATTTGCAATCCGCTGCATAGCCACTTTGCTAACCCGCCTTAACCGGCATTGCATTAAACCAGCTAAGTTTAACGCAACTCAAAGCTGATCGCCATTCGCCTTGAATTAAAAGGGGAAAGCACTGCTTTCCCCTATAATCTGGAGCGGGAAACGAGACTCGAACTCGCGACCCCAACCTTGGCAAGGTTGTGCTCTACCAACTGAGCTATTCCCGCATATATCTGAACAAAAATCTGGAGCGGGAAACGAGACTCGAACTCGCGACCCCAACCTTGGCAAGGTTGTGCTCTACCAACTGAGCTATTCCCGCTTTACTCGACTGCGTTACCGCCGTCGTTCAGAGAGCCGCCATTATAGCGGCGAAATTATTCCTGTCAACACTCTGCAATCAATTTTCTGCGTGCTTGATTAGAGGCCAAGCAACACGTAGATAGTAAATCATTGACCATAAAGTCAAAACGGCGGCAATCAGCATCAATAGCTCGCCAATAAAAAGTGTACTGATCTTTGGCAACAAAGGCCCAGCATAGAGTAGAAGCAATATCGCAACCATTTGCGCGGCCGTTTTCAGCTTACCAATGAAGGTCACTGCGACGCTTTTGCTTCTCCCCAGTTGCGCCATCCACTCTCGCAATGCGGAAATTGTAATCTCGCGGCCGATGATGACAACCGCAATCCAAGCCTCGGTCCGTCCGAGATTCACCAATAGAATCAAGGCTGCCGCTACCATTAATTTGTCTGCGACAGGATCCAGAAATGCGCCGAATGACGTCGTTTGCCCAAGTGCCCTGGCAAGATAACCATCGAACCAGTCAGTAATTGCTGCCAACGCAAAACAAAATGCGGCAAACAGATTCTTGTCTGGCATCGGCAACCATCGCTCTGGCAGGTAATAAATGCCCACAAACAGCGGGATCAATACGATTCGGCACCACGTCAGGAAAATCGGTAAATTGAACGGCATGGAAAGTCGTTGTTCTTTATGATGAGTGCAGTTGTTTATAGATAGTCTCGGCCAATGACTGGCTAATACCTTCAACTTGGCAAAGTTGGTCGACACTGGCCTGCTGGACGCCTTTCAAGCCACCGAAATGGGCCAACAATTTTTGGCGGCGCTTTGGCCCGATCCCGTCGATATCTTCCAACGTCGACGTCGTACGTGTCTTACCACGCCTTTGCCGGTGCCCGGTGATGGCGAAGCGATGTGCCTCGTCACGAATTTGCTGAATTAGGTGCAAGGCAGGATGATCGGTGGGCAATTGTAACGTTTTTTGTTGGTGCGGAATAATCAGCTGCTCTAGGCCAGGCTTTCGTTCTTCACCTTTGGCTACGCCCACCACCAACAAATCAGTCAGACCTATTTCAGACATCACCTCCAATGCCACGCCCACTTGCCCTTTACCCCCGTCAATCAATACCAGATCTGGCATCACCCCTTCTCCCGCTGCAATCTTTTGGTAACGCCGACTCAGCACATCTCGCATAGCCGCAAAGTCATCACCAGGTGTAATGCCAGAAATATTGTAACGCCGGTATTCGGATGGCTGCATCGCCATTCGATCATAGACAACGCAGGACGCAACCGTTGCCTCGCCCATAGTATGGCTGATATCGAAGCATTCGATCCGAGCGTCACCGATTTGCAATCCCAGCGTCTCCTGCAACGCGGTTAGTCGCGCCTCCTGAGTTGACTGATTCACCAATCGCTGACCAATGGCGATCTCAGCATTCTTGACCGCCATTTCAAGCCAAATTCGCCGCTCACCCGTTGGATTGGCATTCAATAGAATCTTCCGCTCAGCTTGCTCAGTCAACAGATCCTGTAAAGGCCCCAGTTCCGGCACACCATTGACAATGATACTTTGGGGCACACTACGGTCCAGATAATGCTGGAGCAGGAAAGCCTCCAATGCCTGTGCCGGCAGGTAGCCATCCGCATTACTTGGAAAGAAACTCTTATCCCCAAGGTGGCGACCACCACGAATCATCACTAAGTTGACACACAATAATCCGTTGGCGGCAACACATGCCACCACATCTGCATCTAATTGGGATGTATTACTACTAACAAATTGCCGGCTGCGTATTTTGCCCAGGCTTTGGAGCTGATCCCGTAACTGCGCAGCCTCCTCAAACCTCCATTCGGCTGAGGCTGTCTCCATCTTGCTCTGTAAATCCGCCAACAGCTCGTTGTCTTTGCCCTGTAGAAACAGCATGGCATTCCGAACATCTGCGCGATACTGATCATTGTCAATCATGCCAACACAGGGGCCAGTACAACGCTTGATTTGATATAACAGACACGGGCGTGATCGGTTACTGAAAACGGAGTCTTCGCATGTCCTCAGTCGAAAGACCTTTTGAAGCAATTGAATATTTTCACGCACTGCGTGTCCAGTAGGAAACGGCCCGAAGTACTGATTCTTACGGTCCAACGAACCGCGGTAGAAACCCAATCTCGGGAAAGCATGACCTGTTAACAAAATATACGGGTAAGACTTATCGTCACGAAACAGAATGTTATAACGCGGACTGAGAGCTTTGATTAGGTTGTTTTCGAGAATGAAGGCCTCACTCTCGGTTCTTACCACTGTCGTCTCAATTGCAGCAATCTGAGCAACCATCAATTTGATCCGTGGCGACAGGTCGGTTTTCTGAAAATAGGACGAGACGCGCCTCTTTAAATCTTTTGCTTTGCCAACGTACAACACTGTGCCGTCCATCGATATCATTCGATAGACACCAGGTAAATTGGGCAAGCCTGCCAAGATAGGCTTGGGATCAAAAGGTATAGAGGCTTCCATGATCATATGGTAGCAGTGCAATAGAAAATGTGGATAGACAGCGAACAATGCAAAAACGGCAGGCACAATGCCTGCCGTTTTTGTTGATTGGCAAATCAATCATTCACCACTATTAAGACTGTTCTTACGAATCTCAACAGGATATTTGCCTTCCAGGCTCTTCACATAAGACATTGCTTCAACCTGAGAAATTTGGCGCCCCATCATTTGAGCAATACCCTTAACCTTATCTGCTGTAGTATCCGCAGGTATCACCTTATTCAGTCTATAGATCACATAACCACCATTGGGTGTAGTTGATGCTGCATAGCCGGGTACTTTATCAGCAGGTAACTTGAAGATCTCTCTCGCACCGTCTCGATCAATTGCGGGTAAACCTTGGCGAGTCAACTTAAGAGATTCACCCCAGCTCAACTCGACCGATTTACCGGCTTTTAGCATATCGAACTTTGCCTTCCCCTCAGCCAGCGCCAATGCTTTTGCTTTCTCCTGAATTAGCTTTGCTGTGATCTCAGCTTGCACATCAGCAAATGTCTTCATTCCAGCCGGTCGATGATCATGCACACGAGCTGCCAGCAATTTGCCAGGCATGACCTCAACTGCTTCGCTATTGTGCTTCTTCTTCACCACCTCATCGCTGAACACCGCTTCCAACACCTTCGGATTGTTTAGATCTGGCTCTTGTGCGGACTTGCGTGTAACCCAATCGCTTTGCTTCGCTGGCAATTTGAATTGCTCAATGACAGCCTTGAGCGAATCAGGTTGGTTGTAAAGCAGATCGTTAAACTTGTCAGTTGCACTAGCAAACTGCTGTGTGGCTTTCTGACTTTTCAACGTTGTTTCGATCTGCGACTTGACCTCGTCAAAGCTCTTCACACGAAGGTCGTCCAACTTCAGGATGTGATAACCAAACTGTGTTTCGATCAAACCTTTGATCTCACCCTTTTGCATTGCAAATGCGGCATCCTCAAACGGCTTTACAAATCCACCACCCTTACCGTAGTACCCCAAATCACCACCATTGGCCGCAGAGCCCGGATCCTGCGATTCAGTCCTGGCAAGCTGAGCAAATGTGTCGGGCGCCGCTTGCACCTTCTTCAACAGTGCTTCCGCCTTGCTTTTGATCTTTACCTTGTCCTCAGCGCTTGCCTTACTGTCAACGGTCAAAAGAATATGACTGATCTTGCGCTCTTCTTTAGCCAGATCATCTTTGTTTGAATCAAAATACTTCTTGACCTCGTCTTCGGAAACGGATTGCTGCGCAGCCAAATCTGACTGCGACAACACTACATACTCAAGTTTGAGTTGTTCTGGCTGTTTGAATTCGTCCTGATGTGAGTCATAGTATTTCTTTGCAGCATCAGCCTCCAATTTAACCTGACTAGCAAAGACCTCAGGAGAAAACGACGCCATTGTTACTTCCCGCTGCTCTTCAAACAGTGCCAATAATTGCGTCGTGGTCGTCTTTGACGCAAAACCACTGTTAACTACACTATCCAACAACTGTGCAGACAACAAATCGTTGCGAACCATATTCTGGAAGTACTCAACCGACCAACCTCGTGACTTCAGCAGTTGTTCGTACTTTTCCTTACTAAATGTACCGTTGTCCTGAAAAGCCGGGATGTTGGCGATATACTTCGCCAAGTCAGCATCAGCCACACCCATTCCAATCTGATTCGCATGGGCTAGGCGCAAACGCTGCGCAATCAGGCCTTTCAATACTTCTTCCTTGACCTCAGCCGTTAAAGGCAAATTCTGTGATTGAATGGCATTGGTGAGTTCTTGGCGGGAGATTTTCTGCCCGCCAACGGTTGCTACAAAATTGGGATCATCGCCAACGTCATAGCTACCGACACCGAAACCGATGAACGAAAGTGCCACAGCGCCAAGCAGGACTTGCAGCGGGGTCTTGTATTTTTCTACAAATTCAAACATTTGGATGATGGAAGCAGCGCTTCAGTGGTTTGATGTTGAGGGCCAGCGCATAATTCTATCGATAAAACCAGCCACGGCAAGTATCTTTCGACGAAAGCGCGTTTTTAGGAAATAAAAAAGGGCGAACTTTCGTTCACCCTTTTTAAATTTGGCGGAGCGGACGGGACTCGAACCCGCGACCCCCGGCGTGACAGGCCGGTATTCTAACCAACTGAACTACCGCTCCGGAAAGCTTGGTGGGCGCTGACGGAGTCGAACCGCCGACATTCTGCTTGTAAGGCAGACGCTCTACCAACTGAGCTAAGCGCCCGGAATCGCCGCCAAACCACAACCTGGCCAACGACAGAGACCGGCATTATATAGAGACATCTTTAATTCGCCAAGCTCTTTTTTGACTTCCGAATGTAAATTATTTTTTACCAGGCGGTTGAACCGCTTCTTTCAAAGACTTACCTGCGCGAAACTTGGGCAACCGTGCAGCAGCAATCTTGATTGTCTTGCCTGTACGAGGATTGCGCCCATTTCGCGCGGAACGTTCGCCAACGTAAAAAGTACCGAAACCCACCAGCGTAACCATATCACCTTTCTTCAATGCGTCCTTCACCGCCTCAATCGCACCATCAAGGGCGCGACCAGCAGCGGCTTTGGAGATCTCGGCATGTGCGGCAATCGCGTCGATCAATTCGGATTTGTTCACGAACGTCCCCTTTCCATTCAGTTATTTAGTTTCACTTCTCACGCCCTACAGGGCTTTTATAGCAAGTGCAAATTCTCCATGTCAAGCTAATTGCCCGATAAATTAATGCTTCAAAGCCGCGCCAGTAGCCGACTCTTCCGCTTTAGGCGGAACTTCGATGCCAACATCATTTTCCGGTATCAGAACTGGCTGTCTTTCCAGTGCCAATTCAAGCACCTGATCAATCCATTTCACAGGATGAATGGTCAATTTATGCTTAATATTGTCAGGAATATCCGTCAAGTCCTTCACATTACCCTCTGGAATCAACACATTCTTGATGCCACCACGATGAGCAGCAAGTAATTTTTCTTTCAAGCCACCAATAGGCAAAACTTCACCACGCAAGGTGATTTCACCTGTCATCGCAACATCACAACGGACTGGAATGCCCGTCAACACCGACACGATTGCCGTGCAAATGGCAATACCCGCACTCGGACCATCCTTAGGCGTCGCCCCTTCCGGCAAGTGAATGTGGATGTCTTTCTTCTCATGAAAGGTTTCATCCACCCCCAAGCTTCTCGCACGACTACGAACGACTGATAGCGCAGCTTGGATGGATTCCTGCATAACCTCACCCAGCTTGCCTGTGGTCGTCATCTTACCCTTACCTGGCAAAACCACGGACTCGATAGTCAACAACTCGCCACCCACTTCGGTCCAAGCCAAACCGGTTACCTGGCCCACCTGGTTGCTTTGTTCAGCGATGCCATATAAGTACTTGCGTACACCAGAGTACTTTTCGAGATTCCGCGCATTCACCGAAATCGCTTTGCTGATCTTGTCCTTCTTCAACAGCAAACTCTTGACAACCTTACGGGCAATTTTGGCAATTTCACGATCAAGGCTACGTACACCTGCTTCACGTGTGTAATATCGAACGATATCTCGAATTGCACTCTCCGTGATTGCCAATTCACCCTCCTTCAACCCGTTTGCTTTCATCTGCTTGGGAATCAGGTAACGCTCAGCGATATTGACCTTCTCATCTTCCGTATAACCCGATAGCCGGATGATTTCCATCCGATCCAGCAATGGACCGGGGATATTCAGCGTATTGGCAGTCGCGACGAACATCACATCTGAAAGGTCATATTCAACTTCAATGTAGTGGTCAACAAAAGTTGAATTCTGCTCTGGATCAAGAACCTCCAACAAAGCAGAGCTTGGATCACCACGGAAATCCATCCCCATCTTGTCAACTTCATCTAACAGGAACAGCGGGTTTTTCACCGCAACCTTATTCATGTTCTGGAGGATTTTGCCAGGCATCGAACCAATATAAGTGCGACGATGCCCTCGAATTTCCGCTTCATCTCGTACACCTCCTAGTGCCATACGGACGAATTTGCGGTTGGTTGCACGCGCGATAGACTGTCCCAACGAGGTTTTACCCACACCAGGAGGTCCTACCAAGCAGAGAATTGGTGCCTTGAGCTTGTCAACACGTTGCTGAACTGCAAGGTATTCCAGGATGCGTTCTTTCACTCGATCCAAGCCATAGTGATCAGCATCCAGAACCGTTTCTGCCTCGGCCAGATCTTTGTGAATTTTGGTTCGCTTCTTCCATGGCAAACCAATCAACGTTTCAATATAGTTGCGCACTACAGTGGCTTCGGCCGACATAGGTGACATCAGACGCAGCTTTTTCAGCTCCGCCTCGGCTTTGGCTTTACCTTCCTTGGTCATGCCTGCAGCCTTGATCTTCTTTTCCAGATCATCAAGGTCGGCACCCTCTTCAGTCTCGCCCAGCTCTTTCTGAATAGCTTTGACTTGCTCATTCAGATAGTACTCTCGTTGACTTTTCTCCATCTGCCGCTTGACGCGACCACGGATACGTTTTTCCACCTGAAGAATATCGATTTCAGCTTCCAGCAAACCTAGTAAATGATCCAGCCGGTCCTTGATCGGGAACATTTCCAGCACTTCCTGCTTCTGCTCAAGCTTCAGCGGCAGATGCGCAGCAATGGTATCCGCCAGACGGCCAGCCTGATCGATACCTGAAAGCGAAGTCAGAATCTCTGGTGGAATTTTTTTGTTGAGCTTTACGTACTGATCGAATTGTGCGATCAGCGCGCGACGCATCGCTTCCACCTCATGATTTTCCTTATCGTCCAGTTGCACCGGTGTGACTTTGGCGACAAAGTGGGTTGGCTCGCTATCAACCGAGTCAACCAAGGCGCGCTGAGACCCCTCCACCAACACCTTAACAGTGCCATCGGGCAATTTCAGCATTTGCAATACGGTTGCAACCGTACCAACGCCATACAGGTCTTCCGGTTGCGGTTCATCCTTTGCAGCCGACTTTTGGGCTACCAACAGGATTTGTTTGCCGTCCTCCATCGCAGTTTCCAGCGCCTTGATGGATTTTGGGCGACCGACGAACAATGGAATCACCATGTGAGGAAACACCACCACATCGCGCAAAGGCAGTAGGGGCAGTGAGGTCGGTGTAGCGGGTAATTCGTTTTGGTGGGACATATCGTTCACCTGGACAGCAAGTTGACAGATTAGGCAGATGAGGGCGGCCGTTCATAATTCAAGCTCTGGCCGCTTGCCCAGAACAGACGTAGCTTTCAGCTAATGTTAGCTGATTTGCCAAGGCAAAGCAGAAAAAAGTTCCGCCCCTAATGGGGCGGATCGGGTATTACATCTGGACGTACGAACTTATCATTCAGGGGGCTGCATTTGCTGTTTTAGGTTGCTCTTCGTAAATCATGAGCGGTGCGGCATTGTTCATGATGCAATTTTCATCCAGCACAACCTTCTTGACACTGGTCATGCTCGGCAATTCATACATGGTATCAAGCAAAGCATGTTCAAGGATTGAACGCAAACCCCTTGCCCCCGTTTTACGGGCAAGTGCCTTACGAGCCGTCGCAAACAATGCCTCTTCACGAATTTCCAGCTCAGCACCTTCCAATGAAAAGAGCTTTTCATATTGTTTGACAAGCGCATTCTTGGGTTCGGTCAGGATAGTCACCAACGCATTCTCATCCAACTCTTCCAGCGTAGCGACCACAGGCAGACGGCCTACAAACTCAGGAATCAATCCGAACTTGATCAAGTCCTCCGGCTCCACTTCGCGCAATGCCTGACCAACAGCTACCTTGTCGTCCTTACTTTGTACTTCGGCACCGAATCCAATACCACCTTTCTGTGAGCGATTACGAATGACCTTTTCCAAGCCATCAAACGCACCACCACAAATGAACAGAATATTAGTAGTGTCAACCTGTACAAACTCTTGATTGGGATGTTTCCGGCCACCTTGTGGCGGGACCGATGCAACAGTACCCTCAATCAGCTTGAGCAGCGCCTGCTGTACACCTTCACCAGATACATCTCGCGTGATAGACGGATTATCAGATTTGCGGGAAATCTTATCGATTTCATCAATGTAGACGATACCACGCTGAGCTTTTTCAACGTCATAGTCACATTTCTGTAACAGCTTCTGGATGATGTTTTCAACGTCTTCACCGACATAACCCGCTTCGGTCAAAGTTGTCGCATCCGCCATCACGAAAGGTACATTCAAAAGGCGAGCCAATGTTTGAGCCAGCAATGTCTTGCCTGACCCCGTTGGTCCAATCAACAGGATATTACTCTTGGCAAGTTCGACATCTGAATTCTTTTCTTGCTGAGCAAGGCGTTTGTAGTGGTTGTAGACTGCAACCGCCAAAATCTTTTTGGCCTGTCCCTGTCCAATCACATAGCTATCGAGAATCGAGCGGATTTCAGACGGCACCGGTAGCTTGTTCTCACCGGTGACTTTGTCTTCATTATTCTGGCCTTGTGTTTCCTCGCGAATGATATCGTTACAAAGTTCGATACATTCATCGCAGATGAACACTTGGGGGCCGGCAATCAATTTGCGCACTTCATGCTGGCTTTTGCCGCAGAAGGAGCAATAAAGCATTTTTTCGTTACTGTCGGACATGGCCGTATCCCCGAAAATCTGGATGGCAGAATCAGACGCTCAATGCGTCAAGCTGAAAAATACGTTGATTCTTCTGCAGTGTAGCGAATTTCGCCAGTAAGTAAAACACGGGCCCGCCAAGGCCCGTGTCTAGCCGTTTCAACTGCGCTTTGCGATGACCTGATCGATCAGACCATACTCACGCGACGCTTCTGCACTCATAAAGTTGTCACGATCGGTGTCACGCTGGATATTCTCCAGCGATTGGCCAGTGTGCTCCGCCAACATGCGATTTAACTTTTCCTTCAGGTACAGGATTTCCTTGGCATGGATTTCAATATCCGAAGCCTGGCCTTGGAAACCACCGAGCGGTTGATGAATCATCACTCGTGAATTCGGCAACGCAAAACGCTTACCTCTAGCGCCGGCAGCCAACAGAAATGCACCCATGCTGCATGCCTGACCAATACATAGTGTACTGACGTCTGGCTTGATGAATTGCATCGTGTCATAGATCGACATCCCTGCAGTAATCGAGCCGCCTGGCGAGTTGATGTAGAGTGAAATATCCTTATCGGGATTTTCCGACTCCAGAAACAGCAACTGAGCCACAACCAAATTGGCAGACTCGTCGGTGACGGGCCCCACGAGAAACACTACACGCTCTTTGAGCAGGCGCGAATAGATATCGTAAGCGCGCTCGCCGCGCCCGCTGCTTTCAACCACCATTGGTACAAGACCAATGTTCTGAGGCTGCCAATCCGATTTATGGAACATTACTTATTCCCCATCAGTTCATCAAAACTGAGTGCTTTGTCCTGAACCTTGGTCTGGGTCTTGACCCATTCAACCACATTTTCTTCAGTGGCCAACGCTTCAGGCCCTTCCAGACGCTCACGGCTTGCGTAGTACCACTTGACCACGTCTTCCGGTTGCTCATAGGACTCAGCAAACTCTTCCACGATTGCACGGATTTGCTCCGGCTTCGCCTGTAGATTGTGGTGCTTGACCAATTCTGCAAGGATCAGACCCAAAGAAACACGACGCTCAGCTTGGTCGGTAAACAATTCAGCCGGCAACTGCATATTGGCAACGTCAATACCACGGGAAGCAAAGTCGCTTGCAGTTTGCTGTTGCAGACGGCCAATTTCCACTTGCACCAAGGCCTTGGGTACTTCGAACTTGGTATTGTCCAACAGTGCTTGCATCACGCCTTCTTTCAGACGAGCCTTCAGACGACGACTAACTTCACGTTGAACATTCTTTTTCACTTCGTCACGCATCTTGGTCAAGTCGCCGTCGTCAATACCCAGCATCTTGGCAAAGTCTGCATTCAATTCCGGCAATGCGGCTTCAGCAACATTCTTGACCGTGATTTCCCAACTTACCGTCTTTCCAGCCACATCCTTACCATGATAATCCTCTGGGAAAGTCATCTCGAAAGATTTGGTTTCGCCGTTCTTCACCCCAATGACACCGGCTTCGAAATCCTTCAGCATTTGGCCCTGGCCCAACCAGATAGAATAGTTTTGTGCGGTGCCACCGTCAAACGCTTCGCCATCGATCTTGCCGGCAAAGTCAATGGTCACGCGATCTCCGTCTTGTGCTGCGCGATCAACTGCGTTGAACGCCGTGCGTTGTTTACGCAGGATATCAATGGTTTTATCGATTTCTGTATCGGTCACGTCAGTGACTGGGTTTTCCAGTTCAACAGCGGACAACTCGCCCACCGCAATTTCCGGATACACTTCAAAAATAGCACTGAACTTGAAATCAGTTGTATCGCCTTCGGCCGGCAGCGGCTCGAAGCGCGGGTAGCCAGCAACACGCAGTTGTTGTTCGCTGACAGCTTGACTGAAGCTGCGTTGCACCGTCTCACCCAACACCTCTTCACGCACTTGCGGGCCGTAGAATTGCTCAACGATGCGCAGTGGCGCCTTGCCTGGGCGGAAGCCCTGGATTTTGGCGGTACGGGATACACGCTTCAAACGTGCGCCGACTTCAGCATCGATCTGTGCAAAAGGCACCACAATGTTAAGGCGACGCTCAAGCTGGCCCAGGGTTTCCAAATTCACTTGCATTGCTATTCCTCAATCTTTCAATTACTTGCATTCAAATCCGGCGGCAACTCGGTGGTTGAGCGCGGGCCAACAAGCTGGTGGGGTCGATCTGACCGCAAACTATGAATGATGCCATTCGCTTTATAAACAGGCAAGCAGCACGGTGTAGCGGCCTTTTCCAGCCAATTGTGACTATGTATGGGTAGTGATTCAGCATACAAAAAACGTAAAAACAATGTCATTGGCTTTCAAGGTGAGTAAAGCAGGCCTATGTCGAGGACCGCAGTCAAAGCGTTTAAGATATTCAACATAAAAATCATACTCAGACCATTGCACCACCTCACATCCAATTTCACACAAATTCTCTATACATTCATAACAGTTATGGTTGCTGCAAGGCAGCATGGAAAAATCTTTACGCCGCTCAATGTGTCGAATATTTTACTACACACCACGCGCCATTCAGCTTTCAGTACATTGTGTTTGCATATGGCTTCGGTATCAGCAATCAGGTTCATCCATTTGCAGTCGTGTTAGTAATTTGTTGTTGTCTTTACATGATTCAAAATCAGAGGGAGAAACTCATGCACCTGTTTCGTATCGCCGGGCTGGTCGGCCTGTTAGTCACTGTCAATACAGCCCATGGCGCTGGTCAGCTGAATGTCTATAACTGGAACGATTATGTTGGTGACAATACCGTTGCCAACTTTGGCAAAGAGTTTGACGTCAAGGTGAAATATGATCTCTATGATGCCAACGAGACACTGCAAGCCAAGCTGGTCACAGGCAAGAGTGGTTACGATATCGTGGTGCCCTCCCTGGAATTTGCAGCCAAGCAAATTCAATCTGGTCTGTATTTGAAATTGGACAAATCAAAATTACCCAATTTCAACCATCTGGATCCAGCCATTCTGGGCAAGATGCAAAGTGCTGATCCGGGCAATGAATACCTAGTTCCTTATATGTGGGGTACCACTGCCTATGGCATCAATACCGAACGTGTGAAACAAGCGCTCGGTGGTGAGGCATTGCCTGTGGACATGTGGGAGTTGGTTTTCAATCCCAAGTACACCAGCAAGCTGAAAAGCTGCGGTATTTCATTCATGGATACAGGCTCGGATGTGTATTCGATGCTCAATATCTATCGTGGCCGTGATGCGAATGACTTCAGTAAAGATGCGTTGGAAGATGGCAACAAGGTATTGAAAGAGATTCGCAAGGATATTCGCGTTTTCAATTCTTCCCCCATCAACCTGCTGGCCGATGGTGATACCTGCTTGGCACTGGGCTTCAACGGTGATGTCTACATTGCCCGCGATCGCGCCAAAGAAGCCAAGAAAAAATTCAGCATTGAATATATCGTCCCAGATAAAGGCACCATTGTTTGGATTGATGCCATAGCCATCCCCAAAGATTCCAAAAATATCGGGAATGCACATCAATGGATCAATTACATTTTGCGCCCAGAGGTCGCTGCGGACATCTCAAACAAGGTGAATTATGCCAACCCCAATACCAAGGCAACCGAACTGGTCAACAAATCATTGCGGGATGATCCAAAGATTTACATGAATGGTGAAGCGCTCACCAAGTTGCAGCCCAAGAAACCGATCAGTACTGAACAACAACGCATGATCACAACCTACTTCAATCGTTTCAAGGCCGGTAAGTAACAACCTCCCTTTCAGTCACTTTTGTCTTTGTCAGCCAGCACTGCAGGTAGCCTTGCCTGCAGTGCTGAAGCTGCCGATTTCAGGGTCTCCGCGAAAGTATCAGCCAAGGTAGATGCCGGACGATGGGCTGGCTTGACCTGATATACTTGAAAGGGAATTGAAACATTGAAACGACGCACTTCAATCCCCCTCCCCACTTCATCTAATGCAGTCAATGGATTGACAATGGCGACTCCCAGCCCCTGCCTTACCATGGCACACACCGAGGCCGCGCTGGTGGTCTGAATCACCAGACGGCGCTCCACCTCCTGCTGTGCAAACAAAGCATCCAGACGTTGACGATAGACATCATAAACCGACAAGCTGATGAAATCCTGCCCAGCAAAATCAACTGGATTCAGGCTATCTTGCGCAGTCAGAGGGTGTCCTGGTGGCAATACACACACCATATCCGCTTCAAAGAGCAAGCTACTGCTTGTACCGGGCGGCGGCAATATTTGTTCCGACAACCCCAGATCATGCTGCTGCGCACTCAGACACTCCTCTAATAGTGGTGACTCTTGTGGGGTAATACTGAGCTTGACGTTCGGGTAATGGGCAAGAAATGCCCGGCTTGCATGTGGCAACAACGTTTGCGAGAACACCGGCAGACAAACGATAGACAACTGTCCCTGCTCGAACTGACGAAGTGCTGCGGCCATATTGACCACACGTTCCAGCCCGACATATGCACGCTGCACTTCGTCAAATAGTGCCAAAGCCTGCGCTGTCGGTATCAGCCGGCCCTTGGTACGCTCAAACAACTGCAACTGCAGTAACGATTCCAGTCGGGCAAGTTCACGGCTGGCTGTGGGCTGAGACGTTCGCAACAAGGTTGCTGCTGCTGTGACACTGCCGGCAGTCATTACGGCGCGGAACACTTCGATATGACGCAGCGAGATGGGCATGGCAAATTCCATAAATGGCAATTCATATCATAAATGAATGAATGAACAAATTTTTAATATTTTATTGAATGAATAGACTAAGCCAAGATAGCAGCAACAAAACATGCCGGGAGATTTACCATGCTGTCGCTACCAGATGAAAAGCTGACCGAACTGTCACAACACTATGGCACGCCATTATGGCTATACGATGCTAGCGTGATTGGGGAGCGCATCAAGTCATTGCGGATGTTTGACGTGATTCGCTTCGCACAGAAAGCCTGTTCCAATATCCATATTCTTAGATTGATGCGAGAACAAGGCGTGGTAGTGGATTCGGTATCATCCGGTGAAATCGATCGGGCCATACTCGCCGGATTCAACTCATCAGGTGAACCTGCTGGGATTGTGTTCACTGCTGACCTGTTGGATCACGAAACCTTGGCCAAGGTTGTCGCATTGAATGTTGAGGTGAATGCAGGCTCCATCGATATGCTGCATCAACTTGGCGAACTTCACCCGGGGCACCGGGTCTGGCTACGTATCAATCCTGGCTTTGGTCACGGACATAGTAACAAGACCAATACCGGCGGCGAAAACAGCAAGCACGGCATCTGGCACGAGCACCTACAAGATGCGCTGGCCGCCATTCGCCGGCACCAGTTGCACTTGGTCGGGTTGCACATGCATATCGGCTCAGGTGTGGACTATCACCACCTCGCACAAGTGTGTGACGCCATGGTGACACTTGTTCGCACCATGGGCCATGACATCGAAGCCATCTCGGCTGGTGGCGGACTATCCATCCCCTATCAGCAACATGAACCGCGCATCGACACCTCACATTACTTTGGCCTATGGGATCAGGCAAGGCAACGAATCGCACAGCACCTAGGTCACCCGGTGCGGTTGGAAATCGAGCCTGGTCGCTTTCTAGTGGCAGAATCGGGTGCATTGCTAACAGAAGTACGTGCGGTCAAACAGATGGGTAGCAATCGATTTGTGCTGGTTGATGCCGGCTTCAATGATCTGATGCGGCCATCGATGTATGGTAGTTACCATGGCATTTCGATCATTCATCGCCACGGACAATCCAATGCTTCAGCAACCTCAGTCCCCACCGTCGTAGCAGGTCCATTGTGCGAATCAGGCGATGTATTTACTCAACGGGATGGCGGTGTGGTCGCACCACGCATGCTACCAGACACGGCTGTGGGTGACTTGCTGGTCATTCATGACACTGGTGCCTATGGCGCCTCAATGTCTTCCAACTACAACAGCCGACCTTTGATTCCAGAAGTGTTGATCGAAGGTGATCACTCCAGATTGATTCGGCGCCGACAGACCATTGACGAATTGTTGGCACTGGAAAATCTCGGCTGATCTACCCAACTCAGCTGGCATCGTGACATATATTCCATCCCATTGCATTCCCAATGGCACTCCATCCGTGATCAAGGGCTGCTCTACACAGCCCTTTCACCGTTGCTCGCGCGCGTAAGCGTTACTCGATCTCGCTCGCATCAACCCGCTCAAAATGGTGCCAAACAAACAGTTACCGACATGCCAAGCTTCGCGCATCGCCATCTACTCATAAAGTTGATGGCCCTTGGAAATGAGCAGGTCGCGTCCTATCAGGTGGAAACCGTTTACATCGAAAAACCTTGCTGGACGGGGCTTCCATACATCATTGCATGGCAATATAGGCAGTATCGAAAGTAGTTGGCGAATGCATGCCACTGCACTAGGATTCCGCCCCACACAGCGCGCCGCTCAATATGACAAATAACCGCGGAGCCGCCTGTCACGTAGCTTACGCGCATATTCTGACGTGAATACATGACTGGCGGATAGCGCTCGTCATCCGGGAGGGCCTGCAATCCATCGCGGTCCAGTCGTGGTCACGCCCGCGACGCTCCTACGTCTTCTTGCACAGCTACTGGAAATCCTAATTGATACCATGAACGTAGAACTAAGACCTGTCACTCTGCACAATCGCGGCGACCTGGAAAAGATTGATCCAGGTTCATTGGAAAAAGAATGGGTATTACCTTCCTGGTACTGGCACCAGCAATCACTGGATCGGCCTGGCTCCCAATTTCGGCTGATCCATGCCGATATCGCAGACAACGCGGTCGGTATGATTGCCTTTGGCCCAAGCTATAACGATGTAGCACAAACCCAGCGGGTACCGGGTGAATATGAGCTGAAACAACTGGTAATCGACGCCCGTTATCATAGACAGGGTCTTGGCCGCATTGCTGCTACTGCCATTCTGAAGGGGCTGGCCGCACTACCTGATTGTCAGTGGATGGTAGTGACCCACCATCCCGACAACGTGGTGTCACGCGCGTTCTTCCGGTCTTTGGGCTTCCGCCCCATCAATCGGACCGCACATAACGGCAACCCCATGTTGGCCATGTCCAGCGACGATATTTCAAGCCTGCGCTAGCAGCTGGCAACACCCCTTGGCGGCAGCCGGTGACAGGCCTGGAAACATGCATCATGTTGACCTCGCAACAAGCACGATGTCTGAATTGGCCAATCTGATTCCGAGGAGATCCCTCTCTCTCGTTTGGATTCGGGAACCAATGACACTACTGGGAATCCATCGCCTTGCAACATGGCGTTGGCACATGCCAGTCTGGCTTGCATCGGCCGCCGTACTTTTTGCCAAGGAATTGGAATGATTACACCTGAATATTGCCGACTATTCGCGAGCTACAACGCCTGGTTCAACGAGCGATTGTTTTCCCTGTCGGCAGCCCTGCCGGACGAGAAACGCCGGCACGGTGCGTCGTGCTCGCTGCATGATACGTTACAGCACCTGCTTTGGGGGGACGCACACTGGGTGAAACAACTGGTCCTGTTTGACGGCCCGGAGCCTTCCCACCTCTATCCCACTCAACAACTGACTTTCGAGCAGCTGCGATACCAGCGCAAATCGTTGGACAATGCCTTGTTGGCATGGGCCGCCAAGGTGGACATGGCCTTTCTGGACGCAGATGCATCTTACCTTGGCAGCGACGGCATTAAACGCGTGTTGACCAAATCGTTGTGGATTGTGCAGATGTTCAATCATCAAACCCATTATCGCGGTCAGGCAGCTACCTTGCTTAGACAACATGGTATAGACATTGGCGTAACGGACATCTATTGGGCACCGGGTGCCATTCGCAGGGAAACAATCCCTGCATGATCCCAGCTTTAGGCTGGCAGAGCCGGCAAACGACGCATATCGATATGCGGCAAGCCATCTTCGAGATATTCCGGACCAATAGCAGTAAACCCGACACGACCGTAAAAGGCTTTTAAGTAAGTCTGTGCACCAATGGTAATGGGCTGGTGCGGAAAGAGTGTATCCATCACCTGCATGATTTGCGCCAACAGCAACCGGCCAATCCCCTTCCCTCGGGCTTCTGGTGCGGTCACTACACGGCCAAAGGATGCATCGGCAAACTTCACGCCAGGTGGTAGCAACCGGGCGTAAGCCAGCAAAATGCCATCTGCCGACCAGGCCAACAGATGATGTGCCTGCAGGTCTGCACCATCCGCATCCAGATAGACACAGTCCTGTTCAACGATGAAGACGCGCTGACGCAACACCATCATCGCATAGAGCTTTGTCGTATCCAATTCGGAAAAGGCGAGGCATTGCCAAGAAATCTGCATCATGAGGTCAAATCCTGAACAACAAAATAAAAAAGCCGGCAAGCAAGGGCCGTGGCGAACCACCAGCAACGTGCCGTGGGGCAGAAGACGGGGCTACGACTGTTGCCTAGCTAGGGACAACATCCAGCAATTTGCCCATATAGTACTCATCGACATAATCACCGTCGATTTTGAAGGAATGATGCTTGATACCTTCAATCTGAAAACCGGCCTTCTGATAAAGCGCGATCGCAGGCTGATTATGTGCCATGACGGTCAGCTCCAGGCGATGAATGCCCACCTGCGCAGCCCATTCGTTCAGCGCGGCAAACAGACGCTGCCCCAATCCCAGCCCCGCGTAATCTTTCAAAATGCCGGCCACCAGGTAAGCACGATGATGAATACGTGATGCCACACCTCCGGTTGCCGAGACAAAGCCAACCAGTCGATCATCCTCCGCCACGACCAATACTGTCTGATTGGGATAAGCCAGCAAGGCGATCAATTCGTTTCGTACCTCTACCACGCCCCCTGGCCTTTCACCAGGCTCATACAGCATAAAGTGCGTTTCGTGATCCAGTTGCTGACGTAATGCATGATATGCCTGTGCATCATCAGGCGTAATAGGACGAATGACTATCATGAGTAGGAACTATTGCTGTTGACCAAAACGAGCTTCGAATTCACCCTGTGAGAAACCGTGCATGACTTCCTGCCCGACAACAATGACCGGGACACCCGGCCCTGCCAAGCTCAGCGCTCGTGCATTGGCTGCGACATCTTTCTCGACATCAAACTCCTCGAATTGGATACCTTTTGCATTGAAATACTGTCGGGCCGATTCACAATAGCCACACCAACTGGTGGCATACAACTGGACTCGACCCAGACTGGCGGGCTCGATCAGCACCGTTGAAGGCTGTTTCCACACATGCCATACCCCACCCAGCACGCAAATCATTAGAATGGGGGCAAAACGTCGCCACATGATTCAGCAGCCCAATACCTGGCGGGCGGCAGCAATTGCTGCACGTACCTGAGCCGGTGCCGTACCACCGATATGATTACGGGCATTCAACGAACCTTCCAGCGTCAATACCTCAAATACGTTCTGTTCGATCAAGGGTGAGAAGGTTCGCATTTCATCCAGGCTCAGCTCCGCCAAATCACAACGTTTGCTCTCGGCAAAACGCACCGCACGTGCGACGACTTCGTGCGCATCACGGAACGGCAAACCACGATTGACCAGATAATCAGCCAGGTCAGTAGCAGTGGCAAAACCCTGTAATGCAGCTGCACGCATGGCGGCCTTGTTGACAGTGATGCCACGCATCATGTCGGCATAGATACTGAGGGTAACGGTGAGTGTATCCACCGTGTCGAACAAGGGTTCCTTGTCTTCCTGATTGTCCTTGTTGTAGGTCAGCGGCTGACCTTTCATCAATGTCAGCAATCCCATCAAATGACCAAATACACGGGCAGACTTACCTCGGGCCAGCTCAGCCACATCCGGGTTTTTCTTTTGCGGCATGATCGAGCTACCGGTACAGAAACGATCTGCAATATCGATGAAACCAAAACGCGGATTCATCCACAGAATCAGCTCTTCCGACAGACGTGACATATGCATCATGGCGATGGCAGCGGCCCCCGTAAACTCAATGGCAAAGTCACGATCAGACACGGCGTCGAGCGAATTACGGCAGACTTGCTCGAAGCCCAGCAGCTCGGCCGTGTAATCACGCTGAATCGGGTAACTGGTACCAGCCAATGCTGCACTACCCAACGGCATGCGATTGGTACGTTTGCGAGCATCGACAAAACGCTCAATATCACGACCGAACATCTCGAAATATGCCATCAGATGGTGGCCGAAGGTAACCGGCTGAGCCACCTGCAAATGGGTGAAGCCTGGCATGACGGTATCAGCATGCTGCTCGGCCAGATTCAATAGTGACTTTTGCATTTCGGATAGCAAAGTCACGACTTCATCAATGGCAGCGCGCACATACAAACGAATATCCGTCGCAACCTGATCATTGCGCGATCGGCCGGTATGCAAGCGTTTGCCTGCATCACCAATCTTGTCGGTCAATCGCTTTTCGATGTTCATGTGCACATCTTCCAAATCGATCGTCCATTCAAAACGGCCAGCGCGAATATCGTCCAGAATCTCGGCCATACCCGCCTCAATGGCATCCAGATCGGTTTGCGACAATACGCCAGCACGTTCCAGCATGCGGGCGTGGGCAAGCGATCCCTGGATATCGAATTCGGCCATGCGTTTATCGAAATCAACTGACGCGTTATAGCGTTTCAGCAGATCGGACATCGGCTCGGAGAATCGGCCAGACCACGCTTTGTCGCGGTTATCCAGGTTACTGGCTTGCATATGTCATTCGCCTTGTACAAAAATATAAGGATGACGATTATAAGCCAAAACCGCGTTCCCGACGCCTTACCGGACTTCCGCAACCTGGGTACGCAAATGCGCATCCTGCTGGCGGTCAATCTGGCCATTCTGATGATGTCCCTTGCCTGCAGCGACAGCTTTCGCGAGGTCGCCAACATCTTCACTAATTTTTCGATCGTGGTACAACCAGCCATGTTGGCAGCGATGCTGCTGCTGGCCGCGGTCAACCAACCACTACACCAACAAAGCTATACACGCGGTGTTATTCTGGTGATGTGTGGTACCGCTGTGCTGAGTGCCATCGCGGCAATGGCACTGGGGGATCGCGAAATCCGATCTGGTGAGCGCATCATGCGGGCGATGATCTATGGATCCGTCAGCAGTGGCGTGTTGCTCAACTACTTCTATTTGCGCAATCGGGCATTGTCCCCCGCGCTGGCCGAGGCACGCTTGCAAGCGCTGCAAGCCCGCATCCGGCCCCATTTTCTGTTCAACAGCCTGAATGCAGTATTGAGCATGATCCGCAGCAAACCCAGGGTAGCTGAACGGGCACTGGAAGATTTGGCTGATCTGTTCCGGGTGGTGATGGCTGACAACAATCAACTGTCATCGCTGAAGCGAGAACTGGAACTGGCATCCAACTACCTGGCCATTGAGCAATTGAGGCTGGGAGAGCGATTGCAGATCGAATGGCATATCGACAAAGCACCGTTACAGGCCAAAATTCCGCCGTTGGTCTTGCAGCCCTTGCTAGAAAACGCGGTTTATCATGGAATCGAGCCCTGCGAAACGCCGGGCATCATCAGCGTCAATGCTTATCGCTCGCGTAATGAAGTCCATTTGGACATTCGCAACCCGTTCGCGCCCGACGATGGCAAACATCATGCCGGCAACAAAATGGCAATGGGCAATATCCGTGAACGGCTTGCCTTGTTTTTTGATGCTGAAGCCTCCCTTACCACGACCGTCGGCAGCAACTATTATCAAGTACACATTGTGCTGCCCTATCGAGAATAATCATGGCTGCAAACGTAATCCGAATTCTGATCGTTGATGATGAAATGCCGGCGCGACAACGCCTGAAAGACCTGATCGACGATTGCCCAGGTTCAATGGGCCTGACATTGGCCGGTGAAGCAGGCTCGGGCCAGCAGGCACTGACCTGGCTGAACGAAAACGACGCTGACATTGCCTTGCTGGACATCAAAATGCCCGGCATGTCAGGTATCGAACTGGCCCAGCATATGGCCAAACTGTCGAAACCACCAGGTATCATCTTCACCACAGCCTATGACCAGTTTGCGTTACAGGCATTTGAGGTGAATGCCATCGATTACCTGCTGAAACCCATTCGCCTGGAGCGGCTACAGGCTGCACTGGAGAAAGCACACAAATTCAACGCGCCACCGCCCGCGGTCAAAAATCTGGATCAGAAGAGCCGACAGTTTCTGAGCGTGTCGGAGCGAGGCAAGGTTGTACTGGTGCCAATCAAAGAAGTGCTCTACCTGAAAGCAGAGCTCAAATACGTCACGGTACGTACCACCACTCGGGAGTACTTGCTTGAGGAATCACTGACCCACCTGGAGCAGGAATTCCCCGAAGCGTTTGTCCGCATCCACCGCAACTGTCTGGTGGCTCGTGCCTATATTGCAGGCTTTGAGCGCGCTACCACTCAGGAGGGGGAAGGTCATTGGGTTGCTGTACTGAATGGCGTCCCGGAGCGATTACCGATCAGCCGACGTCAACAAGCAATTGTGCGCGAATACCGCCATCTCTGAACCGCATTGCTGATTGGACAGGCTAGCCTGAGGTGGCCTTTTCCTCATTCTGGCCCCTGCAGCTTGCAACATTGCGGCATTCCCCGCACCATAGGCTTATTCTCAGATGAACACGCTGCCAAACTTTCCGGTGTCGGAAACGGATGGCGCATGCCAACATGGCATCACACTGAATCAGCAGC
The DNA here is from genome assembly GCF_005503445.1 of Chitinivorax sp. B. NCBI lineage: Bacteria > Pseudomonadati > Pseudomonadota > Betaproteobacteria > Chitinivorax > Chitinivorax sp. B. The sequence goes on from NZ_SCOH01000035.1 coordinate 33,693, forward strand.
AAACCTGTTCATTGAGTAGTGCAGTCTTGTAACCCCAACGAAGTTTGACAACGTGCCGGATAATCGAAGCAACGATTGCAGTGTCGAAGTTGCCGCCAACAGGAGAGCACCCGTGCAGGAAGAACGATTGACGTTGACCGCCTCGGATGGACACCCGATTTTTACTGTGTGCTGGCTACCGGATCAACCGCCCTTACGTGGCATTGTGCATATCTCGCACGGCATGGCTGAACACTGCTTGCGTTATCACGAACTGGCTGTTTATTTGAATCAACATGGGATTGCCGTCTACACCCATGATCATCGTGGCCATGGCCATAGTGTGCAGGGCGACGAAACCCTCGGACATTTCAACGACCAGGATGGCTGGACCAAAGTCTTGGGAGATATGCTGCAGGTCAATCGGTTTGTCCACAGCCGTCATCCCGACCTGCCAATAGTACTGTTGGGACACAGCATGGGCTCGTTCATTACAAGAGCCTATTTACTACAACATGCGAACACCTTGGCTGGCGCCATCATTTCCTCTACCGGTATTCGCTATGGCGGTATTGCAAAACTGGCACGTTCCATTGCCCGTTGGGACGCTAAACGGATCGGCCCACGCACCCCCAGCAAACTGATGGGCAAGCTCAGTTTTGGCACTTTCAATCTGCAGTTCATGCCCAACCGTACTGCCTTCGACTGGTTATCACGCGACCCAGAGAAAGTGGATGCCTACGTTGCAGACCCTTTCTGTGGCTTTGACTGCTCCACCCAACTCTGGATTGATCTGTTCGGTGGCATTGTCGCTATGGAACAAGCCGAAGCCGATGGCAGAGCAGTTCCCGTCGGTCTGCCGACCTTATTCATTGCCGGCAGCCGTGACCCCGTCAGCATGGGAGGGCGTGGTTGTCGAACGGTAATGAAGCGTTATCAGGCTGCGGGCATGCAAGATGTGAATTGCAGGATCTATCCTGGTGGGCGACACGAAATCCTGAACGAAACAGGCAGAGAAACCATCTATGCCGACTTGGTGGTTTGGCTGTTACAGCACTTCGATCAATCCCATCAGCCTTCGCCTGCCACCAACGAAGCTATGGCTGCCTGAGTAAAGGCCCCGGTCCATTATGGGCCGACCAACGATGCCGTACGTGCCCTCCCATTCATCTTGTTGATTTTCTGACCCACCATGTTGAATACAATCTGGGCTGGCTTCATTGTGCTGGCGTTTGTAACGGCATGCTTTCAAGCCATTGCGCTGGGACAGCACGATATTTTCGGCCAATTGACCAAGGCCATGTTCGATTCCGCCAAGACAGGCTTCGAAATCGCCTTGGGTCTGACCGGGGTCATGACCCTGTGGCTGGGGTTGTTACGCATCGGTGAACAAGCTGGCTTTATCGAAAAGCTGGCCAGGGGTCTGGCTCCCCTCTTCAAACGGCTGTTTCCTGAGGTGCCGGCGGGACACCCTGCACTGGGCAGCGTCACCATGAACATCGCTGCCAATATGCTGGGCCTGGACAATGCTGCCACCCCACTGGGTCTGCGGGCCATGCAGGATCTGCAAAGGCTGAATCCCAATGCCGATACTGCCAGCAATGCGCAAATCATGTTTCTAGTGATCAACACCGCAGCGGTCACATTGTTTCCGGTCACCATCATGGCTTATCGGGCACAAATGGGAGCCGCCAACCCCGCCGATGTATTTGTGCCTTTATTGATTGCCTCGTTTACGGGCACACTGGTTGGCATTGTCGTCACCGGCTTGATTCAGCGCATTCGCCTGTTCGACCCGATACTGTTGTTGTGGCTGGGTGGCTGGAGCGCGCTGTTGGCGGGCATGGCCAGCTGGTTGCTACATTTATCCGCAGCCGACATGCAAACTCAGTCCTTGTTACTGAGCAATGCCGCCTTGATGGGTGTCGTGGTGCTGTTTGTGGGTGGCGCCTGGCTAAAAGGTATTGATGTCTACGAGGCGTTTGTCGATGGGGCGAAAGGTGGGTTTGAGACTGCCATACGCATCATCCCCTATCTGGTCGCCATGTTGCTGGCCATTGCCCTGTTGCGAGCCAGTGGTATGCTGGAACTGGTGATTGGTGGCATTCGCGGACTGGTGGTCAACCTTGGTTATGATGCCCGATGGGTCGATGCCCTCCCGACCGGCATTCTGAAATCACTCTCCGGAAGCGGCGCCCGCGCCATGATGCTGGATACCTTAAAGACGCAAGGGGCCGATTCCTTTTCTGGTCGCTTGGTCTCGATTTTACAGGGCTCCAGCGAGACCACGTTCTATGTGTTGGCGGTGTACTTTGGCTCTGTTGGTATTCGTCATACCCGACACGCACTAGCATGCGGCTTGATAGCTGATCTGGCCAGTTTTGCAGCAGCCGTGGCAGTGGCCTACGCGTTTTTCGGATAAAGGGCGATCTGCCCCCTATATTGGAAGCAAAGACGACGATTCGCCCACAACCTTCATCCATTCATGGCCACTGAACCGGATACCGTACATTCAAATATTCGCCTGCAACGGCAAATCACCCTGATCATCGCCGCAGTATTGGTGTGTGCGGTACTGGGCTGGCTCAGTTTTCTCATTTATGACGCCCGTGCCAACGCCTTAAAGGCAGCAGTTTCGCAGGCAGACAACCTGTCATCGCTGCTTGAACTCAGGATTCGCGGCTTGATGCGGGAGGCCGATCTGGTATTAAGGGATACGGCCGATGAAGTACGTGATCGCCCCACCAGGCCGCTTGCCGTTCAGCCTCTCAAGTTGCAACTCAAGCTTGAAACCCTGCCGCAAGCCAGTGAGCTGGCGGTTTTCGACGAGAAAGCACAACTGATCCGGCAGGTACATGGACAGGCAGAGCAATGGGCTCATCTGGCCATGGCGGACTGGTTGAACCAGTTCAAGCTGGATCGTCATCAAATGCTGGTCAAAATCGATGCCAGTGATCTGCTCGCCCGATCCGGTACCAGTATGATGCTGGCGCGGGCACTTCTAGATGAAAATGGCCAATATCTGGGTGCAACAGTGGTGGTCATCCCAGTCGCGCGGCTGTTACTACTGTTGGGTACGCTGGATGTGGGCAAGCATGGCATAGTGTCATTGCATGATGAACAGGCCAACTGGCTGGCTCGCACCCCTTACCTGGTTACCCCGCAATCCATTTTGACCCCACTGCCCGGCTTGAAGGACTTTGTGGCCTTGAAGGCGCCAATCAGCAATCAACGGATCGAGTCTCCGTTTGACGGCATCATGCGCATCACCGCATTACGCCGCGTAACCGACAGCCCGTTGATCCTGGCCGTCGGACTATCTGAATCCGAAGTGGTGCAGACCTTGGAAAACTCGTTCCTGATCTACGCCACAGCATCGGGCATCCTGATTCTACTTGTCTCCGTCATGATGATGCTGTTCTGGCAAGCGCAGGGACGCACACAGGAACTGCTTCACAGCCGGCGACAGCTTAAACTGAGCGAAGAAAGGTTTCGGTTGACCGCTGAAGTGGCGCCAGTTTCTCTGGTGATTGCATCATTTCCAGGTATGGAGCTGGAATTCATCAATCAACGAGCCCTTACCTTGTTTGATACCGACAAGAGCCTGGCCCAGGGCAAACACATGATGAACTACTTTGTAGAGCCTGAAGAGGCCGCACAATTCGATCAGCAATTGCGCGAAACCCGTGTGGTGCAAGACTTTGAGGCAAGATTGGCGAAGCGTGACGGTTCAGTCTTTTGGGCGCTGATTTCCGCAAGCATCGAATATGATGGAGATTTGAAGCGTTTATTCATCTGCTTAGTGGATATCACTGAACGCAAGATGCTGGAAATGCAACTGGAGCGGCAAGCCATTACCGACAGTCTGACCGGGTTGACCAATCGCCGTGGGTTCATTGCGAAAGCGGTCATGGAGATTTCCCGGTCGCGACGTTTCAACCGATCAATGTCGTTGATGCTGTTGGACATTGACCACTTCAAGCAGGTCAATGACCGTTATGGTCATCAAGTTGGGGACCTGGCGCTGCAATCCCTGGCTAGCGTCTGCTTGAAAACATTGCGCCAGACCGATGTCATCGGACGACTGGGGGGCGAGGAATTTGCGGTTCTATTGCCAGAGACCGGCCAGAAACTGGCAATGGAAGTTGCGGAACGGCTACGACTGGAAGTCGCCGCAATGCGTATTCGTCTGGCTGATGAGGCTCCGCTCTGGTTCACTATCAGTATTGGTGTCACCATCCTGCGCGACACACACCGAACAATCGATGATGTAATGGCTGAAGCCGATACAGCGCTCTATCAAGCCAAAGCTGCCGGGCGCAATCGGGTCATCCACTGCCTGGTGGAAGCCTGAGCACCCGGCTTGCGGTTCAATCCAGTGCGGGGATCTGTCCTGCCGCACGTAATTTGTTCAGCGTTTCGTCAAACTCTTTCATGAAGGCATCCTGATAAGAGAATTTGGCCCCTTTCGAGGTGTAACCGATATAACCCGCCTCCTTGCCAACAATCGCGACTTCAACAATGGCCGACGCATCCAGCTTCAATCGTTGTACTTCAGATTCGATGGCACGTCGATCATTGGGGTAGCAATCGATTCGCCCATTGACCAACTTTTGCAGATTCTGTTCAGTAGTCTTGGCCTCCTCCACCGTCAGCTTACCGGATGCAGCCATATCAAAAAATGGCTTGCCGGGTGTTTGAAACCCTGCATTATTGCCAAAGCGCAACCCGGCGAACCCAGCAGGCCAAGCCGCCCCTTTCTTCGCTTCCGCCACCTTGCGAGTGCACACGGCGACTACCGTTTCGTTCAGCAAAGGGGCGGAATATCGCATCCATGGCCGGGCCTCCGGCTTTTTGTAAGGTGGATAGATCCCTATCGTCTCGCCGTTTTCGGCATTGTTCAGCGCCCGCTTCCAAGGTGCCACCTGCAGCTCGATGGTGAAATTCGGCATGGCAGCACCCACTTTCCTCAGCACGTCGGCGTAAATCCCTTTAGGTGCGCCACTGGCATCCTTGAAACTATATGGTGGGTAATCGTCATCACCCACCAGTATAACTGCCTGCTTGGCAGCCCAGCTGGGGGCGGCAAGACAAAACAATAAACCGAAACGGGCCAGGTGCATCGTGGTGATAGGCATGTTGGTCTCCATGACAGGTTATATCCACTTCAGTGGGCCTGTAACAAATTGGTCAAATGCAATGCGGCTCCAGCTTCAGCATAGCCGATGACACCAGCCTGCCAAGGTCGAAAATTCCTTTCCAATCAAAGATGGCAGGCTGATTCCTCGAGGGTTTTCTCCTCGTCTGATTAATTTGCACAATCGTTTAACTGCCCTACAATCAAACAAAATAAAAGAAGGGAAACGCCATGCAGACCATCTGGAAGACCATCAAACAGTTTGCCTATCTGATTGTATTCATCGTTCCAGCCATGGTGATGGCGGGCGCGGTATGGGGTGGGATATGGAGTTTTCTGACGCCGCTCACGGCATTCGGGCTGATCCCGTTGATCGATTTGCTGGTGGGCGAAGACCGTACCAACTATTCAGATGCAGAAACACAGCAACTGGATACTGCACTTTACTATCGGCTTATCACGTGGTTGTTTGTACCAGCTTATTACCTGACGTTGGGGATGCTGTTGTATCGCACAATGACGGTTGAATGGCCATTGGCCAATCTGATCGGCAACATGTGGTCAATGGGAATATTGGGCGGCATCCTGATTGTAGTGGCACATGAACTGGGCCATAAACATAACCGGTTTGAGAAATGGCTGGCCAAGGTGCTGTTACATGCGGTGTGGTATGGCCATTTCATGAATGAGCACAACCGGGGACATCATGCCCTGGTCTCTACCCCTGAAGACCCAGCCAGTGCCCGCCTGGGCGAATCGTTCTATCGCTTTTTGCCACGCACCATAGTCGGTACCTTCCGCAAGGCCTGCGAGCTGGAGAACGAGCGACTGGCACGACTGGGCCACCCTGCCTGGCATTGGCAGAATGAAATGTACCGCAATGTACTGATCCCGCTGGCCGTACTGGTCATGATCATTGTCATTGGCGAACGGCTGGCCCTTGGCAAAGGCTGGCTGATGGGCACGATCTTTGTGGCCCAGGCAGCAATCGGTATTGTCTTGCTGGAAGTCGTCAACTACTTGGAACATTACGGTTTGACACGTGCCCGATTACCGGATGGTCGTTATGAACGGGTACAACCCATCCACTCATGGAATGCCAACCACCTGGTCAGCAATTGCTTTCTTTATCATCTGCAACGCCATGCCGATCACCACACTTGGCCCGGCCGTCGCTACCAGACGCTCCGAGCTTTCGACGAGGCACCCCAACTACCTACAGGCTATGCCGGGATGATCTGGCTGGCAGCCATCCCACCCCTTTGGTTCGCGGTCATGAATCCTAGGGTAGACGCCTTTGCTCGCACCCGACAAACCGTCCCACAACCGGGGGTGTGACATTCCCCGTATTCAATCAAGCCAGTGAAAAACTGGCTTTTTATTGCATGGCAACATGCACTATAAACAATGTGGGGCCATCAAATCACCGTCCCAAACTGGGCATATTCCTGAAATCAAATACGGGCATGCGCCCACTGTCTCAATCTTGGCATTCGCCAGTGAGCCTATTGTGCGCGATCACGATACGCCGTTGCCCTCATATAGCACCTTCAGCAAATTGTTGCAGCGCCAGCTGAAACGATCGCCGGGCATTGAAAATGACGATGACATGGCCAGTCTGCTGAGTATGCTGGATTATGCTTCCTGCGATCTTCCTGACGACACCCCCCTGTCCAATCTGGGTGACAAGTTGCTCACCTTCATCAAGCAGGTTGATCACGCCTACCTGCAAGCCGAACGCGACTTGGCCTTGCGTACTCGCAGCCTGGAGCTGAGCTCTGCCGAGCTGTTCCAGGCCAACGAGCAATTGCGCCACGATGCCCAAATCCAGCAAGCTGCGTTGAATCGATTGCGCGAAACCACCAACCATCTGCTATCCGCCAGCAATCTGCCCCTGGTTGAGGAAGACAGCTCAGATATCGCTTATCTGTCCACCATGATCAGCCACCTTGTCAACGAACAAGAGCGGGCACAAGCACAGTTACTGGAAAGTGAACGACGTTTCCGTCTGGTGGTGGAGAGTCTACGGGAAGTGGTTTACCAGACAGATGCCGATGGCCATTGGTGTTACCTGAACCCAGCCTGGTGCGATATGACCGGCTTCAGTGCCGAAGAATCGATTGGTCATCACTTCAATGAACTGATCCATCCCGAAGATGTACAGAGCGTTCAGGAGCACATTGCCCCCCTGCTTGCCCGCGACATTGACTTTTGCCGTTACACCGCACGGTATGCGAACAAGTATGGCCAGATCCATTGGATCGAAATGTATGTCCACCGTTTCGAGGATGATCAGGGTAAATTGCTGGGGCTGGCTGGTTCGTTGATTGACATCACCGAGCGGATCGAAGCGGAACGCGAATTGAAACGCACCATGGAAGTGCTGTTGACACTGGTAGAAAGCATTTCAGCGGGCGTCATGGTAGAAGATTCCACCGGCCAGATTGTCTTGATCAACCAGACCATGAATCAGTTGCTGGATGCCAGTGGTCAGACCAACATTCAGGCCGGGCAGACCTTTCACGAGGCTATGCTGACCATTCACCCGCTGCTTGCCGATGGCGATGCGTTCATGCTTCAAGCCAATGACCTGCACCTGCAAGGAGTGATGAACCGGGATACAGAAGTATGGATGACTGATGGCCGCATCCTGGAAATGGATTTTGTACCGATGGGCACATCCGACAAACGCCGGATCATGTGGACATTCCGCAACATCACTCAGCGCAAGCTAGCGGAAAACGAAATCAACCGTGCCCGCATTCAGCTGGTGGATGCGATTGAAAGCCTAGATGCCGGCCTGATCATGTTGGATTCAGATGAACGTCTCGCCATCTGCAACCAACGTTATCGGGAACTGTTTGCCCCAGCAGCCAAGGCACTCAATCCCGGTACACCTTATCTGGAAATCTTACGGGAATATTGTTTCAACGGTGGCCATCGTTGGAGCGGTCTGGATTCAGCATATTTCATCCAGCAACAGCTAGCTCAAATTCGCCATCCTGGACAACCAGTCGAGCAGCAGATAAATGGCCGATGGTTACGTAGCTCGGATCGGCACACGGCAGACGGTGGTGTGGTCAGTCTGCATACGGATATCACCAGTCTCAAACAGTCTGAAGCCATGTTGACGCGCGCCAAGGATGCAGCCGAATCGGCGAACCGCGCCAAGAGTGAATTTTTGGCCAATATGAGCCATGAAATCCGTACGCCGATGAATGGCATCATCGGAATGGTGCAACTGGCGCTTGATACTGACCTGAATGACGATCAGCGTGAATATCTGGGCCTGGTGAAATCCTCAGCGGATGGGCTACTGACCGTCATCAATGAAATTCTGGATTTTTCAAAGATCGAAGCGGGTCATACAGAGATCGAGCAAGTCGAATTCGCGCCGCGCCCCATGCTCAATGACATCGTAAAAAGCATGGGCCTGCGAGCACAGGAAAAAGGGTTGGAGATGATCTGTGACATCGACCCAGCCTTGCCACGCAGACTGATTGGCGACCCGGGACGACTGCGGCAAATCCTCAATAACCTGATTGGTAATGCCATCAAATTTACCGAACATGGTGAGATCGTTCTTGACATCATGGTGGACGACCACCAGCCCAACCATCTGCAAGTAAAATTTTCAGTGCGTGACACAGGGATCGGCATCCCCAAACAGAAACAACAGCTGATTTTCGAGTCATTCCAACAAGCTGACACCTCGACTACCCGCAAGTATGGCGGCACCGGGCTGGGCTTGACCATTTGCCATCGATTGACCGACCTGATGGGTGGACATATTTGGGTAGAAAGCGAACCCGGCAAGGGCAGTACGTTTCACTTTACGCTGACCTATACCATTCCCGCCGACATCGAACCGCCCGTTGCGATTCCCTTGAATGACTTGCCAGGCAAAACCGCACTGGTGGTAGACGACAACTCGACCAACCTGATCGTATTCAACCGACAATTGACCCGACTAGGGCTCAAAGTCAGTACCGCCGATGGCGCCCATACAGCAATTCCGCTGGTACAGGAGCGATGTGAGCTGCAACAGCCATTCGATTTGATGTTTATTGATGGCCACATGCCGGGTGTTGATGGCTTGACCATGGTGACACAATTGAATGAGTTGTCATTGATCTCGTCGTCACGAATATTTCTGGTGACATCCGGCGGGAAGCGTGGTGACGCCAAACGAGGCCAGCTTAACGGGCTGGCCGGCTACCTGACCAAGCCGGTTTCGGAGCAGGAGCTTCAGGAAGCGATCACGCTCGCACTCGGTCAAGTCGGGGGCGACGGAAATACCCCGCTGATTACCCAGCATAGCCTGCGCGAACGGGAGCGTGCCGGAAATATCCTGCTGGTGGAAGACAACCCCGTGAATCAGAAGCTGGCCATTCGATTGCTTGAAAAAATGGGGCATCAGGTGACCTTGGCCGAAAATGGACAGATTGGAGCAGAACTGGCCATGGCACAGCGTTTTGATCTGATTCTGATGGATGTGCAGATGCCCGTGATGAGTGGGTTCGAAGCCACCGCGCTGATCCGCCAACACGAAGCACCACAGGGGCGACATACTCCGATCATTGCCATGACCGCACGAGCCATGCAAGGCGACCGGGAACAATGTCTGCAGGCTGGCATGGATGAATATTTGACCAAACCCATCCAGCAGCCATTGCTGGCGGATCTATTACAGCGATTGTTGTCACGAGATACCTCCTTGTTGCCAACCGAGCGGCCAGCACCTGCAACCAGGCACCCGGTCTTTGCCGATGCACTGATTCGAATGGGCGGTGATGAAATCCTGTTTGCACAACTGGCAAGCCTGTTCCTGACTGACTACCATAAGTACGTGGATTCCTTGCGTGATGCTGTGCATCAAAAAGCGGCTGACAAAGTTCACCGCACCGCCCACACCTTGCGGGGGATGGTGGTGAACTTTGGCCTGCAGGACATCGCCAACCTTGCCCAAGATCTGGAAACGTTCGGCCGACAGCCAACCGACTGGACGTCAGCCCATCTTACAATGCAACAGCTGGATTCGGCCCTGGCTGATGTCTTGCCACTATTACAACAATGCACACTGACGGTACAGACCGGGGGGTTGCATGAAAGTAATCGTCATTGACGATACACGTATCAATCTGACCTTGATACAACACCTGCTCAAGCGCTTGGATGATGCCGAATCTCTGTTGTTCGAACAGTCAACAGAAGCGCTGCAATGGTGCAGCGACAATGATCCAGATCTGGTCATCGTTGACTACATGATGCCGGCACCCAATGGCCTCCAATTCATAGAACAATTTCGGGCAGACCCGCGCCATCAGGATATCCCGGTGCTCATGGTGACCGCCAACAATGACAAGGATGTTCGTTACCAGGCACTGGACCTCGGCGCAAACGATTTTCTGACCAAGCCGATCGACAACAAGGAGTTTCTGGCACGTGTCCGTAACATGTTGCTATTGCGGCGCAGCCAAAAAGCCCTGAATGACCGTGCAACGTGGCTGGCCGAAGAAGTCCACAAAGCCACACTGGAGATCAAGCGCAGTGAACGGGAAACCATTCTGAAACTGACGCGTGCAGCCGAATTCCGCGATCCCGAGACCGGTGCCCATATCCAGCGCATGGCGCTCTACTCCCAACTGATCGCTGCCCAGTTGGGATGGGATCAGGCACAACAGGAGCTATTGCTGGCAGCCGCCCCCATGCACGATGTTGGTAAAGTTGGCATCCCGGATCACATTCTGCTCAAGCCAGGTCGATTGGACGAAGCAGAAATGGTCATCATGCGTAAACACGCGATTTACGGCCATGACATCCTCGCCGATAGCCGATCGCCACTATTGCAGATGGGTGCAGTGATCGCGTTGACACACCACGAAAAATTTGACGGTACCGGCTATCCCCAGCAACTGAAAGGCAATGGCATTCCACAGGTTGGCCGTATTGTTGCCATTGCCGATGTATTTGATGCGCTGATGTCGGAACGCCCTTATAAGAAACCGTGGCCCTATGAGCAAGCCATCGAATTCCTGCAATCACAACGTGGCTTGCATTTTGACCCAGACTGCCTGGATGCCTTCATGACAAAGCTGGATGAGGTCAATGCCATCCGATCGCAATTGAAAGATTGACTGACGGTAGCCGGCTTGCATCAGCACCTGTCATCCACAAGCCGAAGCAGTCCGTCGGATGTATTGCCAACTGCCGAGGAGAGATCGATGCAAGTAAAACAGCTGATAGTCCCTGCAGGTGATCTTCCCACCCCAAGCCAGTTGGCGATGCTCGACAGTATCGATCCGCAATGGTTGCTATTATTTGCCGGGGCAGCACGTTGGCATCAACCTGACTGGCTTCCCCCTATCCGTGCTGCGCTGCCTGCTACTCGTATCATGGGCTGCTCGACTGCGGGCGAAATTGCCCAGCAGCGGGTCGAAACTGACAGCCTGACACTGACCGCCATCCATTTCGACCATGCTGACTTCCACCTCGCCGCCATCAACATGACGGACATGCAGGACTCGTATCAGGCTGGCAAACGCCTGGGGGACCGGCTACGGCACCCGGGATTGAGTGCTGTCTTTATATTGGGGCAAGGTGTGGCCATCAATGGCAGTGCGCTGATCAATGGCCTAGCTGAAGCGCTGGGCCCCAGTGTTCAGATCACTGGCGGCCTGGCCGGCGATAACGGCGCCTTCCACGAAACCTGGACCGTACTTGATGACACCATTTCGAACCGGCAAATCGTCGGTATTGGTTTTTATGGTGACGCACTGAGGCTTCATCATGGCAGCTTTGGTGGCTGGCAGCCGTTTGGGCCAATTCGAAAAGTGACACGATCGGCCGGTAATGTACTGTATGAGCTGGATGGTAAATCGGCGCTGGCCATTTATAAGGAATATCTGGGTGATTACGCCAGGGATTTGCCCGCATCAGGTCTGTTGTTCCCATTTGCCATGTTGGATGAAGCACATAGTGATGTAGGTCTGATTCGCACCATTCTTGGGATCGACGATGAAACCGGTAGCCTGATTCTGGCAGGTGATGTTCATGACGGTACCCACTTGCGGTTGATGCATGCCAGCACCGATGCGCTGGTCGATGGCGCACAGGCCGCGGCAGAAGCCGCATGGCAACAAGCAGCCCATGATGTGGCAAGCCTGTCGATTTTGATCAGCTGTGTCGGGCGTAAACTGGTGATGGGCGACCGTGTAGAGGAAGAACTGGAAGCAGTGGCCGATGTTTTACATTCGCAAAGTATCCTGACCGGTTTCTACTCCAATGGCGAAATCAGCCCACACCGCCACCTGACCGATTGCAAGCTACATAACCAGACGATGACGATCACATGCATTCAGGAAATCTGATTCAATCACACATAGCTCCCGTCAGAATCCCTCACCCCATCCACCAGAGTGGGCTACGCTTATCTGCTTAAATCTACCAGCCGTCTATAGAAAGACGGCTTTCCTATGGAAAAACAATGGCACGGCATACTTATTCAATTTTTCAGAATGACTTGCACGGAACTTCTCGATTTGATTTTGTACTAATCGAAACTAATATCGCAGCATTGCAAACCACAGCGCATCATGGCTAAAGAACGATTCCTACCCGTGTTACGAGAACTTGCACGTTGCTATCAGGCATTTGAACTGCATTCGGGCCGGCATATCCGGAGCCTGGGTCTGACGCCTGCCCAATTCGACATCATTGCCACCTTGGGCAACACCCAAGGTATGAGCTGTGGCGAACTGGGTGAAAAAACATTAATCACCAAAGGCACGCTGACCGGCGTCATAGACCGCCTGGAAGACAAGGCTTTGGTGGTACGGGAAATCGCCCTCCATGATCGGCGTAGTGTTTTCGTGAAGTTGACGCCAACTGGCGAGCAGATGTTCGCCGCAATCTTTCCGGATCACTTGGCCTACATCCGCCAAGGGTTCACGGATTTCAGCGACACGGAATTGCAGGATATTCATGCCAAGCTGATTCGGCTGCGGCAAGCTTTTGATCAAAAGGAACCAAACTGAAATGAAGACCTCCACACGTTATGACGGTACACAGATCACCCTGCACTGGCTGATCGCCATCATGATCATCTGTACCTGGGTGGTCGGCAAGATCATGATGGACCTGCCCTTGTCGCCCACCAAATTCAAGATCATCTCGTACCACAAGTGGTCCGGCATGACGATCTTCACGCTGGCAGCCATCCGGTTGATCTATCGCCTCGTCAAAGGGGCGCCCGATCTACCAGCCAGCACACCAGCCTGGCAACGGATTGCGGCCAACGGTACTCATCATCTGCTGTACCTGTTGATGCTGGCCATTCCTTTGAGTGGTTGGCTGATGAGTTCAGCCAAGGGTTTCCCGGTGACTTACCTGGGTGTATTGCCGATTCCCGATCTGGTCAGCAAGGATGCGAATCTGGGAGAGGTACTTGAAGGTGTGCACGAATGGCTTAACAATGGCTTGCTGTTGTTGCTACTGGCCCATGCAGGTGCTGCATTGAAGCACCACTATATTGACCGTGACGACATCCTGGCGCGTATGGTGCCCTGGTTACGTCGCAAAGCTTGATCAACCGCTACAATCTGAGGATTTTCCATGCGTTACCCCGCTACTCTACTCGCCTTGCTGGCCACCGGCGCCATGGCAGCAGCCCATGCCGACACCCCGCTGGTGCCGGCCAAGAGCGAGATCCGCTTCGGCTTCAAACAGATGAATGTGCCAGTCGAGGGCAAATTCAAGAAATTTGCCGGGACATTTGACTTTGACCCGGCCAAACCCGAAGCTGGCAAAGCTGATCTGCAAATCGAACTGGGCAGCATCGACCTGGGCAGCCCGGAAGGTGAGACTGAAGCCAAGGGCAAAGCCTTCTTCAATACTTCAGCGTTTCCACAAGCCCGTTTTGTGGCAACCGGCTTCAAGCCACTGGGTAATAACCGCTATCAGGTCAATGGCAAGCTGACTATCAAGGGCGTCAGCCGTGATATCAGCGCGCCGTTTACCGTCAAACCGGAAGCCAGCGGCTACACCACTGAAGGCACCGTGACCATTCAACGGCTGTCCTTCAAGATTGGTGAAGGCGACTGGGCTGATGAAGCTACGTTGTCCAATGATGTACAAGTGAAGTTCAAGCTGGCACTCGCCAAAAAATCGTAATCACAACTTAAACCAATCGGAGTCACCTAGATGAAAAAAACATTGATCGCCCTCGCTGCCTTCGGCGCCCTGAGCCAAGCCGCCCATGCCGCCCCGGAAACCTACATCAACGACGTCAGCCACACCTATGTCAATTTCGAAATCAATCACCTGGGCTTCTCCACCCAGCATGGCCGTTTTGACAAGGTTGACGCAAAAATCGTGATGGACAAGGAAGCCAAGACTGCGACCGTTGAAGCCAAAATCGATGTTGGCTCACTGTCTTCCGGTTGGAAAAAGCGTGACGACCATGTGAAGGGCGAGGACTTCTTCAATGCAGTCAAATTCCCCAGCATGGACTTCAAGTCCACCAAAGTAACACTGGATGGCGACAAGATCACCAAGATCGACGGCACGTTGACCTTGCTGGGCGTGACCAAACCGATCAGCCTGAATGTGGATTCCTTCGTGTGCAAAGAGCACCCGATGGCCAAGAAAATGGCGTGCGGCGCCAATGCCACCGGCTCGCTCAAGCGTAGCGATTTTGGCATGACCACCTACGTACCGAACATCGGTGACGAAGTGAAATTCCAGATCCAGATCGAAGCGTTCAAGCAGTAAACACGGCAGCACTCAAACAAAAACGCGGGCATTCAACCCGCGTTTTTGTTTTCAACGTCTTCCCAGCCCTCTGAAAGTCTACAGCCTCACGACAGAAACAACCCATCTCAATCATCTCGTGTCAGTACTTCCAATAATTCGATTTCGAAGATCAAATTCGAGTTGGGCTTGATATGGGCACCAACCTGCCTGTCGCCATAAGCCAGATGTGCCGGCACCATCAGTTTTCGCTTCCCCCCGACCTTCATACCCATCAGACCCTGATCCCACCCCTTGATCACGCGGCCAGTCCCAATCACGCATTGGAAAGGCTTGCCACGATCATAGGAGGAATCGAACTTGGTCCCGTCCTCCAAAAAACCTACATACTGGGTCGTAATCAAGGCGCCTTTAGCGATTTCCTTACCCTCACCCACTACCACATCGATTACTTGCAATTCGTCATTCATCACACGCTCGCCTTCATTGAATCCCCTGCTGGCCGCTGGTGGCCACCATTTCCGATCATTTTACCGCGCAATCACGGTTTTTCGCTGACAGGTGCAACACCGCGCTTCACACAACCGACACCCCACTTCAAACATTTCATTGTTCCAATATGATTATGCACAAGTTGATAATGAGAATGATTGCTGTTTTAATACAAGGCAAATTTTCACCCCCTATGTATTCAGGAGCATCATGTTCAATCTCAAGCCCGGCGTTCAGGCTGTGTCTATGGCGCTGGCCACATTGGTAACGCTTACATCCTTAGCACAAGCGGATGAAACCGTATTACCAACGGTTTCCGTCAATGCACAGACCAGTGGCAACACCCCAATCGATCAATACCGGGCCAAACGTGCCGGCAATGGCGCACTGGGAACACGCGACCTGCTGGAGACACCGTTTTCGATCAATGTCGTGACACAAGCCATGATCGAAAACCGTCAAGCCACCCAAATCTCGGATGTGTTCAAAGCGGATGCGGGTGTCACGCCATTGTCGGATAACGTCATCAGCGAATCTTCCGGTATCGCGATTCGTGGTTTGCAGCTCAGCCTGCTGGATGGCTTCAAGATCGACGGCCTGGCCATCCCGAACTGGGGGGCAGACTTGCCACTGGAGCATTTCGAACGCATTGACTTGCTGAAAGGGGCATCAGGTTTTCTACATGGCTTCGGCACACCGGGCGGCATTGCCAATTTCGTGCTCAAACGCCCGACGAATCAGCCATACGCCAGTGTGGAAATGGGT
Organism: Chitinivorax sp. B; assembly: GCF_005503445.1. NCBI lineage: Bacteria > Pseudomonadati > Pseudomonadota > Betaproteobacteria > Chitinivorax > Chitinivorax sp. B. The sequence goes on from NZ_SCOH01000035.1 coordinate 49,816, forward strand.
TATGCCAGCAAAGGAGTCTTCAAGGTTCAGGGCGATCTGGGTGGGCGTATTGACAATGGCCGTCTCGGCTATCGGTTGAATGCGGTGCACGAAGGAGGTGACACCTTTGTCGATGACGGCAACATCAAACGCGATTCCGCCTCGCTGGCACTGGACGTGCAACTGGCGCCCAACGTCCGCTGGTCAGTGGATGCGCTATATCAAAAACGCCGAGTGGATGCGGCCTATTATGGGGTGGTACTGGCACACAATTGGGGGATGAGCCCGACACCGGTCCAAGTGCCCAGCCCCTTTGATGGCAGCAAACGCCTGGCACAGGATTTCACCTATTACGAGACCAAATTCAAAGTTGCCGGTACCGAGCTGTTATGGGCATTGAATACCGACTGGAACGTACGCTTGTCCTATCGCCACAGTACCCAGGATCGCCTCAACGCCGACAGCGGTATCGTGGTGCTCGACAATGCCGGTAATTACGCGGAACAACAGTACGCCACACTGTCGCGTTACCGCTATCAGCATGCCCAGGCCATGGTAAACGGCCGGGCCAACACCGGTGAACTGCAGCACGAACTGAACATGGGCGTATCCTGGCAGCAATTGCCTCAGCAATACCCCGGCGTGTTTGGTGAAGCCACCCTGGGCGTGGGTAATCTGCACAACATTGTTCGCTTTCCCGATCCGCACCAATCGATCGACCAGAATCTGCACAAAACACGTGAATATAGCCAGAAAGCGGTATTCGCCAGCGACACCATCCGGTTCAACGAACAGTGGTCAACCATCGCTGGCTTGCGCTATACCAAGTATTCGCAGCAGACCTATGATGGCCAGGGTAACGAGCAAACGCGTTACCGCAAAAATCCGGTCACCCCGACATTGGCAGTCATTTATAAGCCTGCTGCCGATCTCGCCTTGTACGGCAGCTATATCGAATCACTTGAAGCCGGCGGCACGGCCCCGCAGACCGCCATCAACCGCGACGAAGTCTTTGAACCGCTGAAAAGCCGCCAATACGAGCTGGGTGGCAAATTGACCCGTGCCCAGTGGAGCGCCAACGCTGCCCTGTTCCGGGTTGAGCGCGGGTTGGAATACCAACGTAACGATGGCTACTACGTGCAACAAGGCCGCGTCAACTACCAAGGGTTGGAGCTGGAAGGAAAAACCCAATTGGGTGACTGGACCCTGGCTGGTGGTGCCATGTGGCTGAATGCCAAGCATGCCGAGGCCGGCGCCGATGTGCAGGGCAAGCGCGCCGAAGGAACACCACACTTCCAGGCCAAACTCTATACGGAATACGCCTTGCCTCAAGTGCGTGGCCTGGCGTTGACTGGTGGCGCGCAGTACGTTGGCAGCCGTCCGTTGGAGGCGAATAACACCACGCAGATCGACAGCTTCCGTACTTTTGACCTGGGTGCGCGCTACACCACACGTTATGACAACCATAAAGTGATCTTCCGCCTGAATGTCGACAATGTCACCAATGAAAAGTACTGGATGCCAAGTTGGGGCAGTTTGTTGGTATCCGGTGCACCGCGTACGGTCAAAGCCAGTGCGCAAGTCGTGTTTTAAACCACAGGCTTACCAGCGGTCGTCACAAACAGCTGGTGCCTGACCACACCTGACCTACCCCTAAGCCCGGCGGAAGACAGCCAATTCTTTGCTGCCATCAGTCGAGCCGTGTCGTACAGGGTAGCGTGTATTGCCCAACAGGAAGCTATGCTCAAATGGACCCCGAGATCGAACAATTCCCCGCCACCATCACAAAGCAGGATGGCACGTCACGCTGGCAGGTCACCTCACGCGTGATGGCCGCCATCGTCGGTGGCTATGGCTTTGCATATGGCGCTACAGCCTTTTTGACTGCCTATTTACCCATGTCGCGTGTCAATCGGGTCGTCACTGCCAGCATGTTGTGCTTTATCTTCTACTGTGCAGGCATCCTGTATGCGTTTGCCTGTCGCAGTACCTGGCGAGCCTGGGGCATGCTGGTGTTGTCCAGCATTCTGTTGTCGGCGGCGGCCATGCTGCCAGGGCTGGGAGTACGGCCATGAAGCGCACCTTCACCCAAACCATGGCTTGGCTGCACACCTGGTGTGGCTTACTGATCGGCTGGCTGTTGTTTGTGATTTTCGTGGGTGGCACGCTGGCCTGTTTCGACAAGGAGCTGAATCACTGGATGCGCCCAGCCGCACATGGTGCAGCCTCCACCCAGGTCAATTACGATCAGGCAGCGGCTCAATTACACCGCATCATGCCCAATGCCCATGCCTGGTACATCAATCCCCCCAATGAGCGTGAACCGACAACCAGCATCGGCTGGTTCAATGAGGGCGAAACATTCCAGCGCCGTGCGCTCTCACCGGTCGATGGTCAACTGTTGCCCGATACGGCGGGCGGCAATTTCTTCTTTGAACTGCATTACAACCTGCATGCGGGTACGATTGGACTCTACATCGTCGGCATCGCCGGCATGATGATGCTGGTAGCACTGGTAACCGGCATCATCATTCACAAGCGCATTTTCAAGGATTTCTTCACCTTCCGCCCGCAAGCCTCACGGCAACGGTCCTGGCTGGATGCCCATAACGTCACCGCCGTGCTGGGCCTGCCATTTCATCTATTGATCGCCTACACCGGCTTGATGATTTTTGTTGTCTATTACATGCAGGCGGGTGTGCATGTTGCCTATCAGGGGGACAGCACGCGCTTCTTCAATGAAGTATCACAAGGGTTCGAGCGAGAGGAACAGCACCAGCCACTGCCCAAGCTGGCATCGCTGGACCGCATGGTAGCGGCGGCGCAACAGCATTGGCAGCAAAGCGACATTCTGTGGGTGGGTATTCATCATCCCAACGATACCAGTGCCACGGTTGAAGTTCGCGCACGCCGGCCGCAGCATGTTGCCTGGTCAGAAACCAGCCTGTATTACGATGGCGTGACAGGGCAACTGCTCAAGGAAAAACCCGAGCTGGACACCGCCTACCATGTCTATACCTTCATGGGCGGCCTGCACATGGCCCAATTTGGTGGTGCCATGGTTCGTTGGTTGTACTTGCTGATGGGCGCTGCCGGTTGCGTCATGATTGCCAGCGGCCTGACCGTCTGGCTGGAAAAACGTAGCAAGCGTACCGTGCAATCCACCGGTTTCAAACTGGTGCGAGCACTGAATATCGGGGTTGTGGGTGGCATGCTGGTGGCGGTGGCGGCCTATTTCTGGGGAAATCGGTTATTACCCGCCGGGCTCGCCAATCGCAACGGGCTGGAGATGCAAGTGTTTTTCGTCAGCTGGCTGGTTGCGGCCACTTGGGGCCTGATCCGCGCCCGACAAGGACAGCCATGGTCGGAACTGCTGGGGCTGGCTGCCATATTGTTGCTCGGCCTACCGGTATTGAACGGTCTGACGACCACCCATAGTCATCTACTGGTGACGATTCCTCAAGGCATCTGGTCATTGGCCCTGGTGGACCTGACCATGCTGTTGACCGGCATGCTGCTGGCCTTGCTTGCCTGGCGCTTGCGCACCGCCCGTCAACACACTGCTGCCCCTTTGGCACAACCGGTTCACGCATAAGGATTCATCATGTGGTTACTGTTTTTTGCACTTTGCCTGACCAGTTTCACACTGCTGGCGCTAGGGATGCCTCGGCATTTCAAGACAACAATCGGACGCGAACCCACTCCATTCTTATCGACGTTCTGCAAATTGGCCGGTTGGAGCGGGCTGGCGGTTGCCTTGTGGGGATGCATTGGCTGGCAAGGCGTACAGATCGGCCCGGTGATCTGGACCGCCTGCATGATACTCGGCGGCCTGCTGCTGGTCATGGTCCTGCTGCCGTTCCAGTTGAACCGCATCAAGTGGCTGGCTTGGCTGCATCCTGCTTTGGCATTGGGAAGCTTATTAGCATCTATGACCTAAAACGCGAGCCATGAATCCATGTCACCAAAACCTAACCTACAGCTAATTGGGGCAAGGACCAAAGCAGGCCCCATCCAAGGCTTTGGCTGATTCCGATACAACCAATACCCGGAATTTATGGTTTGTCGCTGATCGTCGCAGGCAAAAATCCAAATCGCATCGCCCGCAAATCCAGCACCACCGTACCACTGGTAAAAGGCCGATTCCCGATCACGCCAGCCATCTCAGTGGTATGTTCACCCCATTCAGCCGCGCTGCGATCACAGCGATAGGCTCGCCAATCAACAAGCGACAAACCTGCAATGCGACACACAATGATTTTCACTGCATCGTATGGTTTGATTGGGTCAGTGGGGCAACTGCCGCAGTTGAATTAGGCACATAACCAAACCGCATTGCCTGCATATCAAGTACGACCGTGCCGCTTACAAAGGGGGTATTGCTCACGATGCCGCTATGCTCAAAGCTGCTGGTATCGCACTGCTTGCCGGTCCATTTCGCTTTCACACTGGATACGATGGTCAACGGTTGGCTGCCAGATGCAGTAACACAGTACAAAGGTTTACCAAAACGATATCCCAGCTGGCTCTTGGGTTGCTCGTTGGTGATCAACCCTAATTTCTTCAGTTGTGCCCAGCTGGATGCATTCAATGCCAAATCCACCGCCGCGCCTGTATCAAACATCAGGTTGGCCAGTTTGTAGTCGCCAATGGTCGCATCAATCAGCAGCTTCATATTGGTGTTGATCGTCATGGGCCCAAAACTTGCCCGTGAAGTGACGGCACTGAGTACTGCATCATTGGCCTGATCTGCCACATAAAGCTGCTTGGCTGGGTAATCAATCAGCGTGATTGAACCGGCAAGCATATCCATGCCAATCGAACCAATTTTCAGGCAACCGGCCTCCTCTATCCAACCACCGCCGTCCATCTCGACAAACAACTGGCGGCGGGTGCGACGACCTATTGTTTCAACACCATCCATAAATAGAATATTGGGCAAACGCGCGGTAGTGGGCGTATAGGCGATGTATGGAATCTTGTTTTGATCGAGCACGGCCCGATTGATCAGCGAGTGATCCGCCCCGGTGTCCACCTGTAAACACAAGGGCTTGGCGTCGTAGCCGTTGACTTTGACAGGCGCAAACAAAATGGCACTGTCACCTGCAGCTTTTAATACGTGCAGCGGGGTCCAATCTGCAGCCGATAGAGAGCCCGACAACAATGGCAATGTTAATGCCAATATGTGAATGATCTTATTCATGAAACCACGCTAATTGGGATGATTTATTTAACCGCTGATCCACCGAACGTTAATCAATCGGCCACGTCATTCCAAAATTGTCGTTGTACAATTTTCTTACATCCTCATATGAATATGTATTGACATCACCCCCAAGCACAATCACTGGTCTTTCACTATTTTGGGTAAGTAGCTGTCCTTGCTTTGGGGTGACAATGGCAAGATTATTTGCAGGTAATTTGGGGTAATCGTAGGCAATAATGTCCTTAAGGCATCTCTGCACGAATCCAGTTTTCGGTAAACTAGCAGCCTGCCGCCTTTCGAGAGCGCGCTACTATGCAAGCATCGGGTCAACTGAGTTTCAGCGACATCGAGTACGCTGGCAAAAAGAAAAAGACACGGCGTGAGCTGTTTCTGACCCGACTGGATGCACTGCTGCCCTGGCCTCA
>NZ_SCOH01000036.1 GCF_005503445.1 Chitinivorax sp. B
CCCCATACCCTCCCAGCATAGACAATAAGCCCGTCCGACGGCACCCAAACCTTTGTTATACAGGGCATATTTAACAGCACAAGCCTGACCTGCCTGATTGCTTGCCCCCACCCCAATCAACCTGTGACGTCCACTTTCAAGTGTATTTCGGTGCAGCCCCGCAACTGTCGCCACTCCCACACAATACTCATCCATGACATTACAACTATCCGCCAATCCAACATTTGCGGATCAAGGTTTTTTTGCTAAACTGTACTTATGTACAGCCAACAGCAAAACCATGACTTCAGCTTCACTGCAATCCATTTTGCAAGACCCTCGTATCTGGCTTGGTGCCGCCCTGGCACAGCCAGTGCAACAAGGCATCAGCACGGGTTTTCCTGCACTCGACCAGCAGCTGCCTAGCCATGGCTGGCCATATGGCGGCATCACCGAATTACTGTACGAAAGATCAGGAATGGGTGAACTGCGCCTATTACTGCCAAGTTTGGCCAGTCATACCCAACAACAACGCTGGGTGGTCTTGATTGGCCCACCTTACATTCCCTTTCCAGCCGGCTGGCAAGCCGCCGGTGTGGATCTCCGGTATTTGCTCTGGTTGCGAACCACCACACAGACAGATCAACTGTGGGCCATGGAACAAGTGTTACGTTCCCCAAACTGTGGCAGTGCCCTGCTCTGGCCAGAATACACCCCTGTCGACAAGGCTTGGCGACGTCTACAACTCGCTGCAGAGGAAGGCGGAGGGCATGGCGTCATACTGGAAGAAACAGCACAGGATCAGCGATCTTCCCCTGTCGGGTTGCGCTTGCGCGTCACGCACACCCCGTTGGGTATACAGGTCAACATCCTGAAACGGCGTGGCAGTCCGGCCACATCACCTGTTTTGCTTGAGGCCACACCATGTAATACCCCCCTGTTCGGGCGAGGCCACATGTCATGGCTGTCTTGATCTGACCGACGCACCACAATGCCATCTTCGTCATTACCCCCGATGGACCACAACACAACCGAAGCACCTGGGGCTTTGATGGACGACCGGCCCGCCCCATTATGGATGGCACTCTATTTTCCGTGTCTGGCACTGGAATGGTTATTACACGGACAGCCTGCCACACAAACAGATACCTCCTGGGCACTGGTGTCCGGACAAGGCCTGATCCTGCAGATCAACCCACCGGCCCGTGCTCAGGGCATTCGCCCAGGCATGAAACTGGCTACGGCGCTCAGTCTTTGTCACACCCTGCAATACCGGTCCTTTTCCGTCAACTTGCTGGCGCAAGTCTTGCCAATACTGGCCGAATGGGGTTTGCAATTCACTCCAACGGTCAGTCCTGACCCAGCCCCCGCCATCCTGCTGGAAGTCGGGGGGTGTCTACGTTATTTCGGCGGGTTGGATACACTCTGGCGACGGATCAACGACCGTATGCAAACTTTTGGGTTGAGCTATCAGGCAGCCATGGCCCCAACACCACTGGCCGCCCTCTGGTTAGCCCGTCAGCATGCTGGCTGCCGCATTACGGCCTTCTCTGACTTACCCGTGCAATTGGCCCGCCTGCAACTGGCACAAATGGCTTGGCATGCTGACTGGTTGCGGCATTTTCAAAGGCTGGGCTGTCGGCAGCTGGGCGATGTCTTGCGACTGCCACGGGCGGGCTTGGCCAAACGCTTTTCACCTGAGCTGCTGACAGCGCTTGATCGCGCCCTTGGTCATCAACCTGATCCACGCCCGCTATTTGTACCGCCAGCACGATTCGAGCGACAACTGGAATGGCTCTATCCGATTCACGACAGTGAAGCATTGCTGTTCGCCAGTCGACGGTTGTTTGAAGCATTATGCGGCTATTTGAGCAGCCGGGGCCTGGGTACCCAGCAAGTCACCATGCGCTTGCAACATCGTGACCTACCCTGTGCCACCTTGACGCTGGGGTTGACCCGCCCCTCCCGGCAACTGTCCGACTTCCAAGCCGTACTACGCGAGAGACTGCAGCGCTTTACCCTGGCAGCACCCGCATTCGGCATGACCCTGCTCGCGGACCAGCTGCACAACCTGAACGGCCAGATGGCGGCCGATCTGTTTGATCGCCATGGCAATGAAGAAAACTGGCAACGCTTACTGGCCCGCTTACAGGCCAGACTACCGGACGAATCTGTATGTCAACTGCAGCCACATGCTGACCATCGACCAGAACATGCCTTGACCATCCACGGTCTACAACCCGGCTCCATAGCACAATTACCCAACCCGCATCGTCCTGGCTGGTTACTCCCCTCGCCTACTTTACTGTCCATGCAGGGTAAGTGCCCGTACTATCGGGAACCGCTCTCCATCTGCCAGCCTACAGAACGCATCGAAGCCGGCTGGTGGAATGGGCAGCCCATCAAGCGTGATTATGTTGTCGCTACCGGACCATCCGGTGCACGTTATTGGCTGTTTCGTGATTTACTGACCGGTCAATGGTACCTGCAAGGCATCTTCTGAGGATGCACACCATGTTGCCGCGCTATGCCGAACTGCACTGTCTGTCCAATTTCTCGTTTCAGCGTGGTGCATCCCACCCACAGGAACTGATCCTGCAAGCTCAAGCCCTGGGCTACGAGGCGCTAGCACTGACGGATGAATGCTCGCTGGCCGGTATTGTGCGTGCCCACAAAGCACTGTGCGATGCCCAAGACAGCACCGAGAGCCGCTCTGCACCACACAATAGGATCAAGCTGATCATCGGCAGTGAAATCACCTTGTCTGACGGCCTTAAACTGGTTTTTTTGGTGCCAGATCGTGATGGCTACGGTGATCTGTCGGAGTTGATCACCCTAGGTCGACGACAAGCGGAGAAAGGGCAATACTGTTTAACACGTGACGATCTGGTCCGTCAGGTACCACGTTGCCTTGTACTATGGCTACCACCGGCACAACCTGACCCTGCAGATGCACATTGGCTGGCCGGCATATTCCCTGGCCGTACCTGGTTGGCGGTTGAGCTACTGCGGGGACCTGATGATCCTGCCCGGCTGGCGTCATTGCAATCTTTATCTCATCAGAGCGGCCTGCCTTTGGTTGCCGCTGGCGATGTGCATATGCATCTGCGCAGTCGACGCCCCCTACAAGATGCCATTACAGCAGTACGACTTGGCCAACCAGTAGCCAGTTGTGGATTCGCATTATTCCCGAATGGCGAACGTCATCTACGCACCCGTCAAGTGCTGGCGAACCTTTACCCGGCTGACTTATTGGCAGAGACCGTGCGCATTGCCGACCAATGCCATTTTTCATTGAAGGAGCTACAGTACGAATACCCGCGTGAGGTCACACCGAATGGCCACACCCCCACCAGTTATTTGCGAACACTTACCTCGGCCGGCCTGAAACTGCGCTACCCCAATACCACGCCCCCGGCAAAGGTAACCGAGCAATTGGCAATGGAACTGGCGTTGATCGAGCGGCTACACTATGAAGCCTATTTCCTGACTGTCTACGATATCGTGCAATGGGCAAAGTCCCAGAGGATTCTTTGTCAGGGACGCGGGTCTGCTGCCAACTCCGTCGTGTGTTACCTACTTGGAATCACCGAAGCCGATCCGGAAATCACCACCATGCTGTTTGAGCGTTTTGTTTCTGAACAACGGGGCGAGCCTCCTGATATCGATGTTGACTTTGAACATCAACGGCGTGAAGAAGTCATGCAGTATATCTACCGAAAATATGGCCGTGACCGCGCTGCCATTACCGCCACAGTGATCACCTATCGACTGAGAAGCGCCTTGCGGGACATGGGCCATGTTTTGGGCATTGATGAAGCTGCAATCGAACGTGGTGTCCGTTTGCTGGCATGGTGGGATGGTCATGAAGACTTGAAGCTTCGCATGCAGGCAGCAGGGTTTGATGTCGAATCCCATCAGATTCGCTGTTGGTTATGGTTAACAACCGAGCTGCATGGTTTTCCACGTCATCTGTCTCAACATGTCGGTGGGTTTATCATTGCCCGCGACCGCCTGTCCCGGCTGGTTCCAGTGGAAAACGCTGTCATGGCCGACCGCACCGTGATCGAATGGGATAAGGATGATCTGGACGTGGTCGGGTTGATGAAGGTGGATGTACTGGCTTTAGGCATGCTGACCGCGCTACAGCGGACCTTGGCCCTGGTAACTGCCCGTCGTGGCTATCCATTCGCACTGAAAGACATTCCACGCATGGATGCAGCGGTCTACGAGATGATTCAACAAGCAGATACCATTGGCGTATTCCAGATCGAATCCAGAGCGCAAATGAGTATGCTCCCCAGACTGAAGCCAGCGGAGTTCTACGATCTGGTCATTGAAGTAGCCTTGGTTCGTCCAGGCCCGATTCAGGGTGGAATGGTCCACCCGTATTTGCGACGTCGAGCGGGGCTGGAAAAACCAGACTACCCAGGAGATGACACAAAACTGGCACCCATTCTGGAGAAAACACTAGGCGTACCGATCTTCCAGGAACAGGTGATGAAACTGGCGCAAGTTGCGGCAGGGTTTACCGCCAGCGAAGCCGATGAGCTCCGTCGCGCCATGGCCTCCTGGCGACGAACTGGCAAGATGGCCCATTACGAGGAAAAGCTGAAGACAGGCTTGGCCTGCAATGGTTACACCACTGAATTTGCCGACCAGATATTCAACCAGATCAAGGGGTTTTCCGAGTATGGCTTTCCGGAGGCTCATGCTGCCAGCTTTGCATTACTAGCCTACTTTTCAGCCTGGCTGAAGCACCATGAACACGGTGCCTTCAGTTGTGCTCTACTCAATAGCCAGCCAATGGGCTTCTACTCGCCCTCGCAACTGATACAGGATGCACAGCGACATGGCATCGAAGTGAGATCCATTGATATCACATGCAGCGACTGGGATTGCACGCTAGAGCCCACAACCGGTCCACAGCCTGCCATTCGGCTTGGATTGCGCTTGGTCAAGGGGTTAAGCAGTGATATGGGAATGCAGATCATGCAGCTTCGGTCACAAATGCCGATCCGGGATTTGAATGATTTGAGCCGACATGGCCTCTTACCGCCGGCAGCTTTGCATGCATTGGCGGCCGCCGATTCGCTGGTACCGATTACAGGGCATCGGCGCGATGCCTTTTGGGCAGTGTTGGGGTATGAAGTGCCTACTGACTTGCTGGATGTCAGCCCATCCGGAATCGCACCCGTACTATCAGCCCCCGATGAGCACGAGCAGGTCAGTGACGATTACCAAAGTACTGGCCTGTCCCTTCGTCGTCATCCATTAGCACTGATCCGTCCACAGCTAACCCGACACCGCCTGTACCAAGCCGATCAATTACCTCAATGTCGCCATGGTCAGCTAGTGCGTGTCGCTGGCTTGGTCACCGGCCGACAACGCCCTGGTGGCGCCAAGGGTGTACTGTTTGTGACATTGGAGGACGAAACTGGTCACATCAACATTATCGTTTGGCCAAAATGGGTACAACGCTTCCGCCAAGCCTTGTTGGATGCCCGCTTATTGGTAGTGTATGGCGCCATACAGGCCAAGGAAGGTGTATTGCATGTGCTGGCGCAGTACGTTGTAGATGAGAGTCATTACCTAGGCGATCTCAACCTGAGATCCAGGGATTTCCATTGAATTCCTGGTGTCTATTAGCTTGTATGGGAGAATTGACTGCACCTGTCGCAGACCGACTTTCAACCGAAGAACAGTATATCCAAGTCAGTATGCCCGGTTGAGCACGTACATCAAACATCAGTCACCCAAGCCGTCGATCATCCCATTGTACATACATTCTTCGAACCGCTTCGATTGGATACGTCAATGGCCGTCCAACGGTTGACGTACTCCGAATAGGCATTCGAGCCCAACCCTGAATCAGGACACCACTAGCAATTCCAATTGGACATCTGGTAGCTTGCTTGATCGTGTTTCAGGTAGCGGTGGATTATCTACTGCACGATAGGTATAAACCAGCGAATACTTGGTTAACAGCGTTTGATTACGGCCAGCGGCATGAAACAGGTTACTGTGAAAAAACAAGACATCCCCCTGATTCAACTCAACCGGAATTGCTTGCTCAAGCAAAGATTGCGATGCTGGATGATCCTTACGCAGAAATAACGCAGCATCCAATTGCTCAGGAAGTACTGCTGCACGGTGCGAACCGGGTATCACAAACAAACAGCCATTTTCAACCCGCTCATTACCCAGCGCCAACCAGACGGAAATCAATTCTGGACGCGGGTAATGCCAATAACGAATATCCCGATGCCAACCCGTTTCACTGCTAAATCGCGGTTGTTTGGTCATGATGCAATTGTGATGCGCCTGCACCAACAAGGCATCCTCCCCCAACAATTGGCGAATTACCCCTGAAACCATTGGCCCCGTTGCCCACTCAGACAACAGACTGGAACGTTGATAAACCTGTAGCAATCGTCGGGCAGTACGCCCACCCTCGGCATCATGTGAATCAGGTGCCCCTGGGTATTGGGTATCTGCCTCAAACTCGATCGGCATTGCCTCCTGCATGACCTGTGACTGGGCGAATGCTATGATCTCCTCACAAGCATCCTGGCCGGCTGCACCTCTCAACACGATAAAACCTTGCTCGCAGAACTGAGCAAGTTGTTGTTGTGTCAACATACCTGTTTCCCTACTCATCTCAACCGGCCTCTACGTGCCGTGGTTTACTTGAAAATCAGAGTCACTTCACCGAAATCATCAGCTACGTCTGCTCAGATAACGCGCATCATCAAATGTGACCGACCATTGTGGGCAATAGACCACGATCAATGTCATGACCGTACCTGAAGTAAAGGCTTCAGCCCAACCCATCAACAAAAAATACAATACAGTTTCGCCGAATTGAAAACCTGCAGGCTCCAAACCTATCAATTGATACAACCATGCTGTTGCCACGCCTACCGCTAACATTGACAAAGCGGCACCCATAAAAGCATTGACGAAGATATAAATAAAGTAATTGGACGGCAAATAACGTTGACCAAGTCGCAACAGTATATAGCTGACTCCTACCGGCAATCCTCCCAGCAATAACCAATGCAATCCCAGACAGCCTGCATCCAACAACCCTAATATCGTCAAGGCCAACAACACGATTCCCAAACCCAACAGTGCCAGCCATGGGCCTACCATCAATGTCAGCACCGTTGCACCAAGCATATGCAAGGTCAACCCATCCTGCACTACCGCACGCAACACCCAAAACATCGCGACGACGATGCTACCGCCCAACCAGGCGTTGATCTTGGTAGTATCAACCAGCGCTCGCCAAGGGGCCGCATACAACACTTTGAACAAGCCGAACGTAGCCAGTACGTTCAGTACCTGCAGAAGGTCCGGATGAAATAATTGGCTGGGAAAGTGCATGATGAAAGGTCACAAATCATGACTAGATTACCACATCACGCAACCCATCACTGCAGCTGGCAACATTCATCTCAACATGTCGGTACCACATGACACGACGTGAAATCATACCGTGCAAAAAAACAAAAACGGCATGGTTCTCCATGCCGTTTTTGTTTTTTTGCCAGACAGGCCTGAGTACGATCAGGTGACAAGCGCAATATCCATTACTCTACTGAGTATAGATTTTACGCAATCAGCATCACCTTCTCGAACCGACGCTTACATAGAGTCGACGCGCTCACGCAATTCTTTGCCAGCTTTGAAATGCGGTACATACTTCTCCGGTACCTGCACCTTATCGCCCGACTTGGGATTGCGGCCAACACGCGGCGGACGGTAGTTCAGATCAAAACTACCAAAGCCGCGAATTTCGATACGCTGTCCACCGGCCAAACCTGTTGCCATCGCATCGAGAATGGCCTTGACAGCCAACTCAGCATCTTTGACAACCAGTTGAGGGTAGCGAGCAGCCAGTCTCGCAATCAGCTCCGACTTCGTCATGTTGCCTCTTACTCAGCAGACTTGTTGTCCAACTTGGCCTTCAGCAGCGCACCCAGATTGGTGGTACCAGCGCTGGCATCAGATTGAATGGAGCGCATTGCTTCATTCTCGTCAGCCATATCCTTCGCCTTAACGGACAGGTTGATGCCACGGTTCTTGCGATCGATGTTGATGATCATTGCTTCAACCTCATCACCTTCCTTCAGGGATGCCGCAATGTTCTCAACACGGTCACGCGAAACTTCGGTCGCACGCAGGTAGCCTTCAACGTCATCAGCCAACAGAATCACAGCACCCTTGGCATCAATCGACTTAACCGTACCTCTGACGATGCTGTTCTTGTCGTGTGTAGACACATAGTTATTGAACGGATCTCCTTCCAGTTGCTTGATGCCCATGGAAATGCGCTCACGTTCCGTGTCAATTGACAGTACAACTGCTTCGACTTCGTCGCCCTTCTTGTAATTGCGGACAGCTTCTTCACCGGCCACATTCCAGGACAGGTCGGACAGGTGAACCAGACCGTCGATGCCACCAGGCAGGCCGATGAACACACCGAAGTCGGTGATCGACTTGATTGTGCCACGCAACTTGTCGCCCTTCTTGTAGTTCTGGCTGAACTCTTCCCAAGGATTGGCTTGGCACTGCTTCATGCCCAAGCTGATACGACGGCGGTCTTCGTCGATCTCAAGGATCATGACTTCGACTTCATCGCCCAACGCAACCACCTTCGATGGGTGAACGTTCTTGTTGGTCCAATCCATCTCGGATACGTGAACCAAGCCTTCAATACCTTGTTCGATTTCAACAAACGCACCGTAGTCGGTGAGATTGGTGACCTTGCCGAACAAGCGGGTACCTTGCGGGTAACGACGTGACAGACCCACCCACGGATCTTCGCCCAGCTGCTTCATACCCAGCGATACACGGTTCTTCTCTTGGTCGAACTTCAGCACCTTGGCTTCAACTTCGTCACCTACCGCGAGCACTTCACTTGGGTGCTTGACACGGCGCCATGCCAAGTCAGTGATGTGCAACAGGCCATCAATACCACCCAGATCAACGAATGCACCGTAGTCAGTGATATTCTTAACGATACCCTTAACGACAGCGCCTTCCTGCAGGGTTTCCAGCAGCTTCTGACGCTCTTCGCCCAGGCTGGCTTCCAGCACCGCGCGGCGGGAAACCACCACGTTGTTGCGCTTGCGATCCAGCTTGATAACCTTGAATTCGATCTGCTTGCCTTCGAACGGTGACGTGTCCTTGATCGGGCGTACGTCAACCAGCGAACCCGGCAGGAATGCACGGATGCTGTTGACCATAACAGTCAAACCACCCTTGACCTTGCCATTGATCACGCCAGACAGCACGGTACCTTGCTCCAATGCTTCTTCCAGCTCGATCCAGGCAGCCAGGCGCTTCGCCTTGTCACGAGACAGCTTGGTTTCGCCATAGCCGTTTTCGAGGGTATCGATGGCAACAGTAACGAAGTCACCGATTTTGATTTCGACCTCTCCGCGGTCATTGCGGAACTCTTCAACCGGAATCAGGGACTCAGACTTGAGACCTGCATTAACGGTGACGAAGTTTTGATCGACGCCAACTACCTCCGCGGTGATAACCTCACCGGAGCGCATTTCCTGACGCGTGAGGCTTTCTTCGAAGAGGGCGGCAAAACTTTCCATGGAAGCGATAGTCATTGGATAAAGACCTTAGTGTGCTTATAGGCAGCACGGTACGTTAATAAAACCGAACGGCCGGCTGAACAGCCCGGCCGAGCGACCCTAAACGGGGGTTGTGTTACGGATTGCGATGATGGATGGCGAGTATTCGATTCACTGCTTCATCAATGCTTAGCTCAGTCGTATCGAGCATTGTGGCATCCGTAGCTTGCTGCAGGGGCGCAACAGTACGCGCCGAATCTCGAGCATCACGGTCGCGGATATCCTGCAAAATCCGGTCGAATATAGCATTATCCGCCTGTTCCAGCAAGCCTTTTTCTAGCAATTGCTTATAGCGGCGCTCGGCACGAACCGTTGCCGACGCAGTCAGGAAGATTTTGGTGTGGGCATTGGGGAACACCACCGATGCCATATCCCGCCCATCGGCCACCAGACCGGGCTCCTTGCGAAAGTCTCGCTGACGCGCCAGCAACGCTGCCCGCAGCGCCGGCAGCGTTGCAATCGCCGAGGCCGCGTTGCCAATTGCCTCGCTACGCACTTCGTCTTCAACCGATTGACCCGCCAACCAGATTCGGTCACCGTCAAAGCGAATATCCAATGTCAATGCCATTCGCGCCAATGCGGCTTCATTATCCAATGCAATGCCAAACTTGATGGCAGCCAACGCTGCCAGGCGATAGATGGCACCGCTATCCAGATAATGCCAGCCAAGCTGCGCTGCGACGCGCTGGGCAACCGTTCCCTTGCCGGAGGCCGAGGGGCCATCGATGGCAATCACGGGGATTGTATTCAATTGCTGTCCTTCCAGTTCCACCATTTCAATTTATCCGGCTCGTGCCGTGCATGACTGGCAAAGTAAACGGCACACCGGAACACGTACAGCATGCAACGATCCACAACCTGCCCTTGCATGTCACACAAGCGGACATACATCTGCTCCGGATCTTCACCATTCAGACTGGCGACAGAGCGATAACCCAATTGCAGCAAATCGGCGGCACACGCCTTGCCGATACCCGGAATGCGCATCAAGTCGCGTTTTGCCTGGTCGTCATTCAAGTCCATCGTCGTCGTCCTGACCTATCGTGCCCCGGTTCAACCCGCTATGATAACGGTTTTCCTGTACCGATTGCCCATTCACAACTGAAGCTGCTCATGGAAACTCTTCTGCTGCAACCTATTCCCCGCGTTCAAGGCACCATTCAACTCCCAGGCTCCAAGAGCATCTCCAACCGCACGCTGTTACTGGCTGCACTTGCCGAAGGCACCACAGCAGTCAAAGGACTGCTGGACTCTGATGACGTGCAACGCATGCTGGAGGCACTCACCACACTGGGCATTCAATGGCAACAACGACCAGGCAGCCGGGATTTCGACATCGTTGGCACGGGCGGCACCATCCCCGTCAAGCAGGCGGAATTGTTCCTTGGCAATGCAGGCACCGCTTTCCGCCCGCTGACGGCAGCATTGGCGCTGGCCGGCGGTACCTATCAGCTATCCGGTGTAGCACGCATGCACGAGCGCCCAATTGGCGATCTGGTTGACGCCTTGCGCCAACTGGGCGCACAGATTGATTACCTGGGCAGCGAGGGCTTCCCACCACTGGCCATTCGTCCCGCACGGATTCAGGCCGGCGCAGAAATTGCCGTCAAGGGTAATGTATCCAGTCAATTCCTGACCGCATTGCTGATGGCACTGCCATTGACCGATCAAGATGCATCGGTGCGCGTGGTGGGAGAGCTGATCTCCAAGCCTTATATCGAGATCACCCTGAATCTGATGCGGCGGTTTGGTGTGATCGTGGAACGAGATGGCTGGGAACGTTTCACTATTACGGGCGGACAACGCTATCGTTCGCCTGGCGTTATGCACGTGGAGGGCGATGCCAGCTCGGCCTCGTACTTTCTGGCAGCGGGTGCAATCGGTCGTGGGCCGGTTCGGGTGGAAGGCGTTGGTCGCGACAGCATTCAGGGCGACGTCAAATTTGCTGAAACCCTCGCTCAAATGGGTGCACAGATCACATTTGGTGACAATTGGATTGAAGCTGCCGGCACCGGCCGGCTGAAGGCCATCGATGTCGACCTGAATCATATCCCCGACGCCGCCATGACAATTGCCGTAGCCGCCCTGTTTGCCGATGGCACCACCGTCATTCGCAATATTGCCAGCTGGCGCGTCAAGGAAACCGACAGACTGAGCGCAATGGCCACCGAATTGCGTAAAGTCGGCGCAACAGTTGAAGAAGGCCAGGACTACATCAAAGTCACCCCTCCTGCTGCGCTGACGCCCAATGCCAGCATCGACACTTATGACGATCACCGCATGGCCATGTGCTTCTCGTTGGCCGCACTGGGCGGCGTACCGGTGGTGATCAACGATCCGAAATGCGTTGGCAAAACCTTTCCGGAATACTTTTCAGTACTGGCAGCCGTCACCTGCGCATGATGCCAACTGTTGCGCGTTATTGCGTACTGTTAACATGGCCGAGCCTGTTGGCCGGTTGCGCCACAGAGGCACATTTCGAACGCAATCTCGACTCCTGGCTGGGCCGGCAAACCAGTGAATTGATTCAAGCCTGGGGCTCACCAGTCATCGACAAACCCAAAGCCGATGGCGGCCGCGTATTGGGTTACGCCATGCAAGACACTGTCCGCCACCGCCCGATGCGACAGACCGTGTCGCTGAACGGCAATGCTGGCCTGATTTATCAGGAACTACCCGGCAGTCAGACTGCCACCTACTGCGTCACCCTACTGCATGCCGATGCGCAGGGTGTCATTTACAACTGGGCCTGGCAGGGCAATGGCTGCCAGGCTCGTGACAATGGCACACGATAGTCTGCCACCAGTTCGACAATAGTGAGTAATGTAACGATGTCATCAGGATTTCACTGCACCACATGCGGTGCTTTTCACGCCAGCCTGCCTACCAGTTACGGCGCGGTTGCCCCGGACATATGGCTGGCCTTACCCGAAGCGGAGCGCGAAGAACGCGCTGTATTGTCATCAGATCAATGCATTGTCGACGGACACTATTTCTTTATCCTGGGCCGATTGGAAATCCCACTGGACGGTGCGTCAGCACCATTTTCCTGGCTGGTGTGGGTATCGGTCAGCAAAACTGACTTCGGCCGTGCCAACGATTTGTGGGAAACCAGCGGCCGTGAGACCGAGCCTCCATACGATGGCTGGCTGTGCACCTCACTACCCTGCTACCCAGACACTTTGCGCCTTAAAGTCAAGCTGCATACTCGCCCCGTCGGTCAACACCCCTTTGTGGAACTGGAACCGACTGAGCACCCGCTTTATCTGGAACAGCATGACGGGATCAATCAACAGCGCGTACAGGCAATAGCGGAAGCCTTGATACACAGCACAGACGAATAAGCGGACAAGAGCATGGCGGCGTGAATGATGAGCTGCCATGCCCTTGCCGCCTTACATTCAAAACACTCAAATCAAGCAATGACAGCCAGCCGCTGTCGCCGTTTCACCTGTTGCCCCTTGCCAGCCAGCAATTCCCCAACCACCCCGGCACAATCAACTTTCAGCTGATGCTCGATTTTCATGGCCTCCAATACCATCAGCAGCTGCCCGGCTGCCACTTTGTCACCAACCGCAACGCGGATATCGACGATGGCACCATCCATTGGCGCCAGCAGTACCCCATTGCCCGCAGCTGCCTGGCGCGGCGGTGGCGCATGGGTGACATCATCAACGATCAGTTGACCGCGTGCCGTCGCCAGATACAGACTTCCATCGATCAAAGCAAAATGGGCGCACAGACGTCGCGGACCAATTTGATAGGTGCAACAGCCATTTGCCATTTCAAGTAATGTCAATTCACAACGCTGATCACTGAATTGCGGATCGCTAATCGCCAAGCGATTGCCATCAACTTGAATCAGCAATGTGTATATCTGGTCACCCATTCGCAACATCAACGGCTGTGGGCCCAAGTGCTGCCGCCCCCAATCTGCAGCCACCCTGGAATTGGCTGCGCTCGTATGCAGCAATGCGGCCGCCAAGGCGCGATCCAGATAATCTGGGATAGCAGGCAGCAAGCTCGGCAAACCAGCCTGCTGCTGGTCAATAAACCCGGTGTGGGTCTCGCCCGCCAGAAATGCCGGATGCCGCAACAGATCTGCCAGAAACTGCTGATTGTGCAGCACACCCAGCAATGCCGTATGGTCCAACGCACGAATCAGTCGTCTCGCAGCATCCTGCCGTGTGGTGCCATGTGCGATCACCTTCGCAATCATCGGATCGTAGTAGGGGCTGATGCAGTCACCGACCTGGACACCATGATCGATACGTACATCATTCGCCGGCTGCCAGGCGAGTATTGGCCCGGTCTGAGGCAAGAACTGCTGACGCGGATCTTCTGCATAAAGGCGCACCTCGATCGCATGACCATGCAGGGCGATATCGGACTGCTGCCAGGGTAATGCTTCCCCGCTGGCCACCCGCAACTGCCATTCCACCAAGTCCAGCCCGGTAACCAGCTCGGTCACCGGGTGCTCCACTTGCAGACGGGTATTCATCTCCAAAAAGTAGAACTGTTGATCCGCCGCCAACAGAAACTCCACCGTCCCCGCCCCCACGTACCCACAGGCGCGAGCCGCCGCTACAGCAGCCTCACCCATGCGTTGTCGCAGGGTTGGGTTCATCACTGGGCATGGGCTTTCCTCCAATACCTTCTGATGACGGCGCTGGATCGAACAATCACGCTCACCCAGGTGAAGCACCTGACCATGCTGATCCGCAAGGATTTGAAACTCGACATGACGGGGATTCAGAATGGCCCGCTCCAGAATCAGCTCTTGGCTACCAAAGGCATGTAACGCCTCGCTCCGAGCGCTTCGCAAGCCATCCAGCAGATCGCCTCCACGCTCGACCAGGCGCATGCCACGACCGCCGCCACCCGCGGCCGCTTTGATCATGACAGGAAAGCCGATTCGATCCGCGTGCTGACACAGCGCATCATCCGACTGGTCCGAACCTTCGTAGCCAGGTACACACGACACCCCCGCCTGCAACATGGCCAGCTTGGCTTGACGTTTGTTACCCATCAGGTGAATAGCGTCCGGTCGCGGGCCGATGAACACCAATCCAGCATCAGCACACGCCTGTGCAAATTCGGCATTTTCCGACAGAAAACCATAACCAGGATGTACCGCCTGTGCCTGACTGACCTGGCACGCCGCCAACAGCCGTGGAATGGAAAGATAGGACTCCCCTACTGGTGACGGCCCGATATGTACTGCCTCATCAGCCAACTGTACATGACGCGCCTGACGATCAGCATCGGAATACACGGCAATCGTGTGGTAACCCATCCGTTGCGCCGTTGCGATGATGCGACAGGCAATTTCGCCACGATTGGCGATCAACAATCGTTGAAACATGGAGTCCCTCACAACCAGTCCTCCGCCCATTGCGGCTGACGCCTGCCAACAAAGGCGGCAGCGCCTTCCTCAGCCTCTGCACCTTGTACTGCCTCACCAAACCATACTGAGGCTTGATCCAGTACCAACTCCAATTCAGTCGAAGGCAACAGTTGCAGCAATGCCTTGGTACATCGCGTAGCCTGTGGCGCAGCTCGACCCAACTGGACCAACAATTCTTCCAGCGCCCCCTGCAAGGCAGTCTCGTTGGCATGAATACTTTGCACTAGGCCTAGGGTATGCGCACGGCGGCCATCGATGCGCTGCCCTGTCAGGGCCATCCAACGTGCCTGAGTCTGGCCAATGCGTTGCGCCACAAATGGGGCAATCTGTGCAGGAATAAGACCCAACCCGGTTTCCGGCATGCCGAACTGACTATCGGCATGGGCCAAGGCAATATCCGCTACACATGCCAAACCCAGCCCGCCACCCAATACCGCCCCTTGTAACACCGCCACCACCACTTGCGGCAAAGCTGCCGCCTGCTGCAACATGCGCCCGAAGGCGCGATTGAATCGGCTGGCTGTGTGCGGGTCATTCACCAACTGCTGACGCAAACCGGCCATGTCACGTACATCGCCACCCGCACAAAAATGGCCGCCAGCACCATTGATCACGACTACCCTTAATTCGTCCCGGCTGGCCAGTACCGCAAACAATTGCGAGAGTTCGTCCACCATCTGCAGGCTCATCGCATTACGCTGCTCGGGGCGATTCAGTGTGATTTGCACCAGGCCACGCCGGGGCTCCACCAACAACGTCTGAAAATGCTGTTGCATCATGCAGGCCTTTTCCCCGGCAAGGTGCCAGTCAGTTTGCAAATGATGCCAAGCATGATTTCGTCGGCGCCGGCACCGATGGAGCATAAGCGGCCGTCACGGTAAAGCTGGGCAGCCGGGTTGTCCCACATGTAGCCTTGCCCACCCCAGAACTGCAGGCAACTATCGGCAACTTCCCTTACCAAACGGCCCGCTTTCAGCTTCGCCATGGAGGCCAGCAACGTGACATCCTCACCCGAGATGTGCTTTTCGCATGCTTGATAGGTCAATGCCCGCAAGGCTTCCAGCTCCGTACGCAGCTCTGCCAGCCGGAAATGCACGGTCTGATTATCGAGCAGCGACATGCCGAATACCTGGCGTTCGCGTGCATAGTCCGTCGTCAACTCAATACAACGTGCCACCGCGCCAATCGTATTGGCCGCGCCAAACAGCCGTTCTTCCTGAAATTGCATCATCTGCATCATGAAGCCAGTGTTTTCCTGCCCGATGCAGTAACGCAGTGGCACCCGCACACTGTCAAAGAACACTTGCGCCGTATCCGACGACCGCATACCCAGCTTGTTCAACGGCTTGGAAAAGCTGATGCCCTTGGCACCGGCCGGCACAACGATCAGCGATTTATTGGCATGGCGATGCCCTTCGCTGGTATTCGCCAGCAGGCAAAAGAAATCTGCCTGCAGCGAATTGGTGATCCACATTTTGGTGCCGTCGATCACATAATCACCACCATCCTTGCGTGCCACAGTCTTGATCGCTGCCACATCCGAGCCGGCATGGGGTTCGGATACGGCAATGCTGGCCACATAGTCACCGGCAATGGCGGGCGTCAGAAACTCATCGCGTAATTCACGACTGCCAAAACGCGCCAAGGCCGGCGTTGCCATATCGGTCTGCACGCCGATGGCCAACGGCACACCACCGCATACCGCACGGCCGAATTCTTCGACAACGCCCAGGTTGTATGACACGTTGAGGCCCAGGCCACCGTTTTCCACTGGCTTGTGAATGCCCAGCAAACCCAGATCGCCCAGCTTCTTGAATAAGTCATGTGCCGGGAAACGACCAGCACGTTCCCATTCTTCTGCGTTCGGGTTGATTTCCTGCTCGACGAACTGCTTGGCCGTACGGCGCATTTGTTCATGTTCCAGCGTCAATTGCATGTCAGGGACTCCAGTTGAGATGGGTGTTGGCACCTGCTCACGATCTTGGCGAGCACAGCGTCAGAAACGCGCAACGCCAAAGTGATTGGGCCGCAATACACGCTGCGCCGCCTCATCAATCACATCCAGCAGGAACAACAATAAGGTCCGCGAATCGCGGGGGTCGATCAGGCCGTCGTCCCATAGACGGGCCGTGCCGTACAAAGCAGTAGACTGGGCATCCAGCCCTTGGGCCGTCATGTGTTCCAGTGCATCCAGATTGGTGGGATCAGGCTCAATACCCAGTTTGCGTTGCTTCTGCTCGGCAACAATGCGCAACACCTTGCCGGCCTGCGCCCCGCCCATCACCGCCGTGCGATTGTTCGGCCAGGCAAAGATGAACCGTGGGTCCAGCCCGCGGCCGCACATGGCATAGTTACCCGCACCGTAAGAGCCCCCGATCACCAGCGACAACTTCGGCACCTGTGCATTGGCTACGGCCTGCAGCATCTTCGAGCCATGCTTGATGATGCCCCCCTGCTCGGCCTCTTTGCCCACCATGAAACCGGTGGTGTTATGCAGAAACAGCAAGGCACGGCCGGTCTGTTCGCACAGTTGGATGAACTGCGCCGCCTTGGCCGCACCCTGCGGCGTAATGGGGCCATTGTTGCCAATGATGCCGATGCGATGCCCCCCGATCGCAGCCCAACCGCACACGGTCTGGCTATCGAACTCCTGCTTGAAATCGAGGAAATCGGAACCATCGACCAGCCGTGCAATCACATCGCGAACGTCGTACGGACGCTTGGCATCGGCCGGCACGATGCCGATCAGCTCGCTCGGATCATAAATGGGCTCGCGAAAGGATAAATGTGGCACACGCTCAACCTGCCAGCCCAGTTGCGCCACAATATTGCGCACGTGGCGGATGGCGTCGGCATCGTCTTCTGCCAGATATTCGGCAGTGCCTGCCAAAGCTGCATGCATTTCCGCCCCACCCAGCTCTTCATCGCTGGCCACTTCACCCGTTGCAGCCAGCAACAATGGCGGGCCAGCCAAAAACAACTTAGCACGATTGCGTACCACCACCACATAGTCCGACAACCCCGGCTGATACGCCCCACCAGCCGTGGCATTGCCATGTACCACCGAAATCTGCGGGATACCGGCTGCCGACAATCTGGCTTGGTTGGCAAAAGCACGCGCGCCCTCCACAAAGACGTCAGCGGCATGGTTAAGGTTGGCGCCGCCACTTTCGGTCAACATGATCAATGGCAGTTTGTTTTCCAGCGAAATCTGCTGCAATCGCAAGGTCTTGCGTAACCCCGCTGGGGAAATGGTGCCACCCTTGATGGCACTGTTGCTGGCCGATACCAGGCAGCGCACGCCATTGACATAGCCGATACCAGCAATGATGCCACCACCTGCCTCTGTGCCATCACGATCATCATCCATCTGGTAACCAGCCAGACTCATCAGCTCGATGAATGACGAACCCGGATCGAGCAACCGTTGCACCCGCTCTTGCGGCAGCAACTGCCCACGTTTGTCGAATTTCGGTTTCTCCGACACGGCCTTGTCGAGGCCAATACGGCGAATGGCTTCGATTTGATCAAGCAGACCCTGCATGGCAGCCCGGTTGGTGGCAAAAAACTCGCCTTGGCCATCCACTTGGCTATCGATTACTGGCATGGTGCGTCCTTCAGCAAATCGGCAGGGATGGCGACCGGGAATTCCAGCAACTGCTGGGCGAAAGCCTTACCCTGTGCATCAGTCCGCAAGCTGGCCATACCACCGCCACCCAGAGCATGGCGCAGTACCAGATTCAATGCATTCAAGCCTGGCCATTCGTAGCGCTCAACCCGGCTCTGCGGGTGATCCAACACATGCCGGAACCATTCCGCCACAGCCGGCTCTGTCAGTGCAGCACGCAACCAGGGCAGGTAGACTGAATCACGTGCCATGACACCGATATTGGCGTCATCACCCTTGTCACCACTACGGGCCAGGGCAAGGCGAATCAACGGTACCGTGCAAGTGACAAGGCTGTTGTCCGCAATCGGCCCATCAGGTATCGGGGGGTACATCGGGCCGGTGCTTGAAGGCAGGGCCGTCACCGTTTCAAGGTGTTCACCCGTGATGACCGCCATACCGACCATTTGTTTGGGTACCAGACAGGAGAACAATTTGATCACAGGTGCCGGTTTGGGACGCCCACCCAGCAGACTGATCAGACCAGGCGCCATGCCAGTAGCGGCTTGCGCAATTTCGCCAGCAAAAAATTGCAGTGCCGGTTTCATCGGGTGAGTCACAGCCAACTTCACGACAACTTCCCGGTAGTCAGCTTGTCTGGCATGTGGCCCATAGGTAGCCTCCGTACCCAGTAATTCGATCGAAGTCTCACCAAAGGGTGGTAGTTGTTTTTGGGCCAACAGACGCTTGGCTTTGCTCAACAGGTTGTCTGCCACCATTTGGGCCTTGGCCTGTGCCGCCATGCCGGTCAATACGAACACAGCTGTCAGTCGATAGCCATCCTGCCAGGTCAAACTGGCCTTATAACTGCCTGTGGGTGCGCGCCCCCTGGCGCCACTTACAGCTACGCGGTGCTCGCCCACCTGTTGCAATTGCACTTGGCTGAAATCGCAAATCACATCTGGTAATAGATATGACTGCGGATCACCCACTTCATAAACGATCTGCTCTGCCACCGTGGCAACCGATACCAAACCGCCCGTACCGGCAGGCTTGGTCACCACAAAGCTGGCATCGCTGGCTACTTCCACAATCGGAAAGCCAACCTGATCAAAACCAGATACCGTTTGCCAGTCAGTGAAATTACCACCACAGCACTGTGCGCCGCATTCGACGATGTGCCCAGCCAGGCTACCCATCGCCAGCTTGTCATAATCGTTGCCCGCCCATTTGAACTCGTGCAACAACGGACCCAGCACAATGGCGCTATCCACCACGCGCCCGGTGATGACAATATCCGCGCCGGCAGCCAAGGCGGCAGCGATAGGCGTTGCGCCAAGGTAAGCATTGACGGTCAGTGGCTTGGCAGGGATCGGCGCGCCAGTCGTCATCTCTGCCACATCGGCAGCTCGCAATTGCGCCAACTGTGGCAGCAAGTCGTCACCGGTCACCACCGCCACCTTCAAATCCAGCCCGGCGGCGGTAATGGCCGCAACCAGCCTGTCGCGGCAGGCCTGCGGATTGACGCCGCCCGCGTTGCTGATCACTTTGATGCCTTTACTGGCCAGTTGCGGCAGCAGCGGTTGCATCACGCTATCAACAAAATCGGTGGCATAACCCAATGCCGAATCTTTGGCCTTGGCTGCTGCCATGATCGACAACGTCACCTCCGCCAAGTAATCGAATACCAGATAGTCCAGCGTTGCCAACTTCACCAACTGCGCCGCCGCCGTATTGGTATCACCCCAGAATCCACTGGCACAACCAATGCGCACAGACCTGTCGTCCATCTCCCCCCCTTGTTATGAGCCAGTCGCCAAACCCTCTGGCTGGCGATTTTCATAACAATATAAATCAATCGATTGATTTAATAAATACCAAGACATCGCCAACTGAGGCACAATTCGCGGTGATCGATCGTTTTACCTAGGCAGATATGACCCACTCCACACCGCGAAAACGCGGCCGCCCCCCTAAAGATGCCGATACCAGCTTGCGCAGCGAACTGATTCGGCAGTCCGCCAAGCTGTTTCGCGAAAAAGGTTTCGAACGTACCACTGTACGCGACATTGCTGCAGCCAGCGGCGTGCAGGCAGGTAGCTGGTTCTACCACTTCAAATCCAAGCAAGAGATATTGGCAGCCGTCATGCACGAAGGCATGGCCGACTCACTCACCCGCATCGAGCAATTGAATGTGGATGCACTATCGGCAGAAGATGCATTCCGTGCGCTCATCCGCACGCACCTGCAGACCATCCTGGCGCCAGATCACGATTTCATACCGGTGATGCTATATGAATGGCATTCGTTGGAGCCCGCTGCACAGGCTGAAGTTGCCGCATTGCAACAACGCTATGAAGCCGTATGGGAAGGGGTGCTTGAACGCCTGCGGCAATCCGGCACCTGGTTGATGCCAACCCGCGTAGACCGATTGTTTCTATTCGGATCACTGAACTGGATCGCCCAATGGTATCGCCCGGATGGCGCACTGACATTGGACGATCTGGTCAAGGATGCAATGGTATTTTTCCTGCGGACTGACGCTGCCAAAGCCTAATCATTCACACACATTACGCAGGTCCGGTAATACGGATTCTGGAGCCGTGATCAGCTCGATTCATCCACAACAAGTTGAGCTTTCTTCATTGCCTGGCATCACCCTTGACAGGAAAACATCCCTACCCCCTGGATACAGCAGATGCAATCAATACCCGGTATGCTTCCCTGAATCCTGACATACATGGAAGTTGATGGCACGCGATGGAAATGGCCAAAAAACATTTTGAGTTGCAAGGTTTGATATGGATGACCGTAGATGGTGCTAATTTTGGTGGGACAGGTCGTGTCGACCTATTGGCGAAGATCGCTGAATGCGGCTCGATTACACAAGCGGCTAAGGCAATCGGCATGAGCTACAAAGCCGCCTGGGATGCCATCGATACCATGAACAACCTGGCTGGCGAGCCACTGGTCGAACGTCTCGCTGGCGGTAAAGGCGGTGGTGGAACCCACCTGACTCATCGCGGTGAGCAATTGGTGGACAATTTTCGCCTGATTCAACGGGAGCATCGACGCTTCATTGAACAGCTCAGTGGACAGGCTGATGGGATTGCCGACGACTTTTTGCTAATCCGGAGAATGAGCATGAAAACCAGCGCCCGCAATCAATTTCTAGGGAAAGTCACGCAGGTCAAGTCCGGCACGGTGAATGACGAAATTGAACTGATCATCACTGGCGGCCAAAAGCTGGTCGCTATCGTGACACACGAAAGTACAGCCAGTCTTGGCTTGCAACCCGGCGCAGAAGCATTTGCCTTGATCAAATCGTCATCCATTATCCTGGTGACGGATGACGGCAGCGCCCGTT
Source organism: Chitinivorax sp. B (assembly GCF_005503445.1). NCBI lineage: Bacteria > Pseudomonadati > Pseudomonadota > Betaproteobacteria > Chitinivorax > Chitinivorax sp. B. The sequence continues at coordinate 22,017 of NZ_SCOH01000036.1, forward strand.
TTTCGGCCCGTAATCGCCTGTCAGGTACCATCACCCGCCTTCAAGCGGGTGCCGTGAATACGGAAATAGTACTGGATCTGTCTGGCGGTGGTTCGGTAGCCGCAATCGTGACCAACGACAGTGCCGACACCCTGGGTTTATCAGTCGGCAAAACCGCGACAGCCATCTTCAAGGCATCAAGTGTCATCCTTGGGGTACCGGCCTGACGGCTCGATCTTCTCCACACTTTCCACGTTAGCCACCGGGCAAGCCATTGAATCGCAGGCATCCTGCTCAACAGCACATTGGTGACGAATGAGCAATCTTATAGCCCAAAGGCCCATGGTGACTGTATTCGCCGGCCGATGTTTCAGCCCGTGCACAATGCCCTGAACATTCACCTGCTTGTCATTCAATGCTTAACATGCCTTATGACCGAATTGCTGGCTACTGTGGCCAGCGCCCAATCCAATCTGTCGTCATGTTTACATGCGAAAAAAGGCGGCCATTGGCCGCCTTGCTGATCTTGAGCATATGGACCATGCAGCCATCACCAAGCAACTGCGACACCCAACGGAATGGCCAGAACCCAATCGCGACAATCATCCAAAGCTTTATATTTTGCAGCACCGTACGTAGGTCTGTACTTTACGTGGCCCACTGTTTTGATTATCCACCCAGGTACGCCATCCGTTAGCATGAGGAAAAGTCATGACCCAGATACCGGGAACACCCAAACTACCCTCGTGGATGTAATATCCGCCACCCGTCGCTGTACGATCGGAGGGGCAATAGGCATCGACAGCAGTCCAGGTATTATATGGGGCTGAAATAATTGCAGAGTTGTGGGTCGTGCAATCCAGTGGCACAGCCATCGCAGCTGGCAAGCTGGCGATCATCGATACGAATAATGTTGTGTTGATGCAAATCGACTTTAAAGGATGTTTCAAGGTCAAGCTCCTGTGAATTGAGTCAGAATCCACCATACATCTCGCCAGGCAACATGCGGCATATTGTCCATCCTCTGTCGGCCAGGGCAGGTATCGGCTAGATAAGCGGGTTCCAGATCAGGCCATACGCCAACAAAGACACGCACCACCCTAGCTATTGACGTGATTCAAAGACAATATGAACTCATTGGCCGACGCCCTGGCCCAACTCATATTGCTTGGGAAGTTATTGTCTTCCGCCACATCCACCTGCTTGGTCTCATTGTTCCAGCGGAAATAGATGGAACCGGTTGCAACATAGACACCGGTAATGCTGTTGCGAACCGACACTGCCGTGGTAACAGGCGGGCCGTCTGGCGGCATGAAGCCGACTAGTTTGAATGCAGGATCACCTGTCGAAGAGGAAGCCTCGCCCACTTGAAAAGACTGAACCAGCAAGTGATGTAGCCCCGGCTGGGTACTGGTTTTATCGTCAAAGCGCACTGCAATAGCCAAGGTGGTATGCGACATGACCTTGAATTTCGACAATCCACCAATATCCGTGATATCCGGTTGATCCCCCACCCATTCACGATAAATACCGGTTCCATTATTATGCTGCCAGGCAACCACCTTGGCGTTCAATCCCACTCGAACAGATTTGTAATAATCGTTCAACTGATCACCAGCAGAAAAAGTGATTTCGGTACCAACTGCATAACATGTTGGCGCGCCTTCAAAGTGCTTCAAACCGTAGAAACATGCTTCTGTCGCTTCTGCTCTGTCTTTCATGAATCGCTCCTGTGCTGATTAAAAAAACAACATGAATGAACAAAAAAGCAAATCAGACTTGCCGTATTTAATACCTTTCACAACCAGCACTGATCATAGTTCACCATTACCATCACGCAAGGCCGACAATTCATCAACCATATCAGCTAAAATCAAATATGAACGAATTTAATTGTATTTAGAAAAACAAATGTAAATGAAGCTTGGGCACAGAACCCAAATTTGATTGACAAAATAAAAAAGCACATGGGCTACTTAGCCCATGTGCTTATTTGACATGATTTGAGTAATATCAGTCAGCGTTATGGAGTATCTGACCCGCAGAATCCAATACTTTGACACTGACCGGCAAACCTTGCCGGACACTTTGCGTCACTACACAGAAATCCTCGAACTGCCCCAAAATGCGATCAAGTTGCGCAACATCAACCGCTTGTTGACCAATTTGCAATTCAACCGCAATATCTCCAATTCGCAATCGGTTTGTCAGGTTACGGGTCATGGTAACCGTAGCCTTGGCCTGAATTGGCTCCGGCTGGTTTTTGAATTTTCGCAACGCAAACAACAAGCTGGCAGCAAGGCAGTTGGCAACCGCCGTCGCCAACAAACGAGTTGGATCGGGCCCTGCATCCTGCCCCAACGGCGCACTCTCATCTGTCAGCAGGGTTGGCACCGGCTCGCCAAAATCAATCAAGAATTGGTAATCGTGTTGCTGTGTCAATGTAATGACAATCTGTTCAGCCATATGCATCTCCTTTATGTTGTTCGTGACTCGGGCAAGCAACCGAGGCTATGGCTCACATCTGATCGACCGTTTGCACATCGCGCCGAATGATCTTGCGACGATTGCCTGGCACTGCCTCATCCAGTCGGGCATACAATATGGCCAACTCGCCTTCCAGAAACGCATGACGGCAGGCAAACCGGCGTATCTTCCCGCTAGAGGTCAGCGGGATCTGTCCCTTGCCGATCAACACCACTCCATTCAGATTCAATAGACATTGGGACTGAACCTCAGCCTGAATGCGGGCGGCCAGCGCGGCCATCTCAGGAACCGGTGTCACCTCACACACCGCGATGACGGCTGCAGTATCCAACATATCAATATTGAATACCGCCACACGACCAGGGCGAACCGCGCTATCCACATCGCTGATCACCTGTTCGATTTCTGGTGGATAAAATTTGGCCCCATCACTGATCACTACCTCTTTCAATCGCCCGAACACAAACAGATTACCAGCTTCGTCAACCAACCCCATATCACCAGTCCGCAACCAGCCAGAGCCATCCGCAGTCCAACGATAGGCACCAAACACCGAGCCGGATAACACGGGCTGCGCCCAGTAACCTTGACACACACTCTCCCCTTGCAGACAAATCTCACCCAACTGTCCTGTGGGCATTGGCGAACCGGAAATCGGATCCAACACCTGAACCGATGGCGTCGCCCCCAGATTGCCACACCCAACCAGCCGTACCACGCGCGAAGCCGGATGAGGTGCCTGATACTGCCCCATGGTCAGTGCATCGTAATCGGCATGCCGCACTACCACGTTATCGCCACGTACCTTACCAGCAACCAGTAAGGTTGCCTCCGCCAAACCATAGGCGGGCGCAAAAGCGTCGAAGCAGAAACCGGTCACTGCCATGGTTTCAGCAAACTGCAATAAGGTAGTGTGTCGCACAGGCTCCGCACCGCTGAAGGCATGATCCCAGCTGGATAGATCCAGCCCTGCCAGGCCACCACGTTTGGCACGACGAATGCATAGCGTGTAGGCAAAGTCGGGTGCACCACTGCAGGTTGCCTGCAATCCACTGATTACCCGAAGCCAGCGTAGGGGCTGCTGCATGAAATCCTCCGGCGAGAACAGCACACACGGACGACCAACGAACAGCGGGTGCAGAATACCTGCTACCAGCCCCATATCATGAAAATGTGGCAGCCACGACACCATCAGCCAACGACGGTTTTGATCACTGCCCATATGGTGTGTCAGCAAGGCTTGGTTATGCAGCAACTGACCATGCCCTACCATCACGCCGCGCGGTACGGCAGCTGACCCGGAGGTATACTGTAGATAAGCCAGACCGCGAGCAGCCGGCTGATGCAGCCCAGGCAGAGGGCCGGATACGGTCACCTCCTCCACAGACAGACAAGGCGGTGCATGGTCGGTACGATGATGCAGAAAGTGCGCCAACGATTCGATATCCGATTCACCGGACAACAACATGCCAGGCTGACAGTCTTCCACCATGGCCACCAGCCGCTCAGCCTCACGAGCCGTGCGGGGCGGCAAGGCCGGGACTGCGACACGGCCTGCATACATGCAGGCAAAGAAAGCTTCGATAAACCCCATCGCGGTGGGGAACACCAGCATGATTCTGTCACCAATCTGCCCCTGCATCAGCAGTTGCCGGGCAATCGCCAATGCGCGCGCATGCAGCTCGCCATAGCTCAGCATGACATCGGGCACCCGGCCAAAACCCATGAAAGCAAATGCCAGTGCGTCCGGCATCTGCGCTGCACGCAACGATAGGATTTCACCGACATGACGCGGCAGAATGGCTGGCGGGCATTGCGTCAATGAAGGCGTCAGCAATAAACGCTGTTTGATCGGATCCGTCACCGTATCACCCTCAACCAGGCAAAGATATTGGCAACGATGCAATTTGCCTTGCTTCTGACGGCTCACATCGGGCAGCCGAACCCATGCGCTGCTGTTGCATGAAATGCTCACGCAATTTACGCCGTAACAGATTATCGACCAGACCACCTGGCCAAATACGCAAGTCGGCCAGGTGATTGACGACCACCACGTATTGGGGCTGCTTATATCGGGCCATACGTGTCTGGCAGAAATGCTTCACATCTGCCACCGTAAAGGGCGAGCCTTCGCGCAGCTTCACATAGATGCAGATATCCTGCCCCAGGATCGGGTCGGGCACGCCGAAGGCTGCGCATTCCACCACCTCGCGGCAACCATGCAGTACATTTTCCAGCTCAGCCGGGTACAAGCTCTCCCCGCCCCTCACAATCAGGTCATCCAGACGGGTGGCAAAATAGAAATTACCCTCGGCATCGCGGCAACCGTAATCCCCGCTGTGAAACCAGCCATCCCGAAATCGCTGCGCACTCAGCGAGGGGGCGCCATGGTACCGGCTGGCTACATTGTCGCCCCCAATCAGAATCTGTCCGGTTACACCATCTGGTAAGGTTTCACCGAATTCATTGACGACTTTCATCCGGCACCCTGGCAATGGCATGCCGATCGATCCGGCACGACGCAAGCCAGCTGGATAGCGGTTCAGACTGGCAATCGAGGCGGTTTCTGCTAATCCATATGCTTGGTAGACTGGGGTCTGGTACTCCGCCTCGAACTTGATCCGCACCTCGTCCGGCAAAGCCTGACCTGAACTGATGATGCCACGTAGACACCGATCAAACCGTGGCAGACGAAACGTCAGCAACGCGGACAACATGGAAGGCATGACGCTGGTCCAATGAATCTGATAGGTATCAATCATTTTCCAAAACGATGGCAACGCCGACTTGCTTTCCAGCACCACCACACTGCCACCGACCCACATTGGCGCCAACAGACTCACAACCTGTGCATTACCGTGAAACATCGGTAACATGCACAAAGCACGGGTATTGGCTGCGAATGAAAACCAGTCTGCCACGGCTTTTGCATTCGATAATAAATTCCGATGCGACAACACGACCCCGCGAGGAAGTCCCGTCGCGCCAGCGGTATATTGGATCACGGAGGTACCGTCAGACCCCATCCCGGATGGCAATGTCGGCATGACCACATCACGACAATCCCGTAATACTTCAATCCCCAGACCTGAAGCCACGCCAACAACCACCAGCGATCGATTGGGCATCAATTCGGCCAGCTTGCCATGGCCGTGTAACAGCTGCCGGTCAAACAAGGTCAACCTGGCGTCACAGTTGGCAATGACATCTGCCATGTCGGTAGCTGTCAACGCCGGGTTGATTGGCACCACGACCACGCCCAGCAATTGGGCCGCCAAGTAGTAAGCCAACATTTCCGACCCATTGGGAAACACCAAACCCAACCGGTCACCTGCAGTCAACCCACGACGCACCAACTGATTGCCTGCCGCGCACACCACACGGTAAAACGACTGATAGGTGTCCGTAACACCTTCCTTCGGAAAAATCAGGAAGGGAGCTGCCGGTTGATGTCGAACTTGCCGCAGAAACACCGCACCGACAGTGCAGGTATCTACTTCATGCTGCACTTCATCTGCAGCCATCTGAGCGTGCCGCACCAGCAACATCAGCTGATGAAAAGAATCCAGTCGATAAGCCTCTTCCAGCGGTACCGGAATCTGGAATTCGCGCGCAATGGCAATCAAAAGCTGCACATGCTTCAGCGCATTCCACTCCGGCAGATTATCCACTGTTGCATCCGGGCCAAAGCGCGTACTTTCCAGCACTGCATTGCCCAATTGAATCAGTCGGTCCTGCAGTACATCCACATGACTCTCCCTGCCGGCACAGCCGGGTTGATATGGTTCATATCAGTAGGCGCCGGACATCACGATCTGTGCATCGATTCAGCGCTGCCCATGGCCGCCCTTGCCTTCAAACAACCTAAGCTGCTACATGCTGTGCGCCGGCATGCAGCCAATCCGGCAAAATCGCCAAGTCCATATCCGCCACCATATCGGCAGCGGCAGCCTGCTGCATCACCGCACTCATCACCGCAGAAGGCGCCATATCGAGCAAACGTCGACCTGTACCGACTTCCCGACGCTGACCGCCTGCAGTGGCATAGATCGCATCGATCAAGCCGATCATTTCCAGGTTCCTACCCTGATCCACATAGGCCAGCGCCAACCCTGGCAATCGAGCCAGTTGTGCCGACTGCGCCAATCCATATAACAAGCAGTGTTCAACCTGCTTCCCCAACACAGCTGTCTGCAACGCCCATTCACTGATGCACGGCACCGTTCCTTTGCGTATCAACATGAAACCACATTGCCGGTATCGTCCAAAACGATCTTCGGCGTCGATCGTCAGGCCTGTCCATGCCGGGTCGCTCAGCCTGGCTTGCAACTGTCCCTCACTCAGGCAGCGACCCGACAAATGAAACGTGGCAGACCGACTCAACCTGGCGGCCGCAACAAGTTGCGACAGTTCGTGCATTGGATGGCAATGCAATTGCAGATGCAAACGCCGATGAAAACGCAGTAGTGCATCAGGCCGTAGCAGTGCTGGCAAATATGTGGTGATCGTCGGCGCCGGGATACGCTTTTGCTGCATGAGCCAGGCACCCAGTGCGGCAAAACCAGTCAGGGTCATCGGTACATGGCCCAACTGGTCTGCCACGGGATCAAACAACGGCACCGTTGGGACACTGGCCACGAAATCCGACCAGCAAAGCAGGTGCACCTGAGGCAGGCTACATAACTTTCGTGTCAATGCACGACAAGTTGCGGCCAACTGGCCACCCTGCCGACTCAAGCGCGGGGAAGGCATTACCATGAGATAAGGCCGATTTGGCAACTGCGCACCATGGGCGGCAATGGCATCGAGCCACAATGGACCTATCCGGCGTAACGACCGAGCCAGCTCCGCCGGGTTACCCTTTTCCTCCCGAACCAGATCTTCCAGCCGGATCAACAGAAAATGGGTATGGGATGCCGCATCTGCGACAGGCTCACGGAGGTAGGACAACAATGTGGCAGCCGGAATGAAACTGACACCTTCCGCTCCCTGTTGTTGTAAATGACAGGCCAGTGGCTCAGCCGTAAAACTGGCACCAATCAGGATGTCACGGGATGGCATGGATGGCTCCTCTCCAATCGGCCATACATTACAAAGCAAAAATCCAACCGCACCCTCAATTCATATCTGTTCTTGCCGACCTAGGTCCTATATACCACCTGATCGATCTTAGTTTTTGAAATTCGAATATTATTCAACTCAAAATAATGGCCATAAAAATAACGAACATCAATTGATTGATTATGCACCATTCAATTTCGATATCGCAATTACACGCACAAACGATATTCATACCATTTGACATGGAACAAATTCACCCAATGCAAATATTTGATTTTTTGGAACAAGAGCACAACACCAGACATTTGATCAAGATGATGTTCTACAGCCAGTCCATCCATCACTGGCACGACATGTCAAATTGATTAAAACATGTGTCACCCTGATCGATATCGATTCGAACAACGGTATCTTTCGAATCACATACAACAACCAGTACCTTGCATCAGGTTGGTGCAGGCGCACCAAATTGATCCCTGGACAGGATAACGGCCAAGATCAAGGAAATGACCAGCCGGCGACATCAATCCGTACTCACGCCTGGATCATGAAAGGCTTTACGATTACGACCACAATCAAGTACGAATAGAGTATCGGTAATACATGATGCCAGTATTTCGGCATCTAAATCAAAAAAATTAACAAACACACCCGCAATAAACAATTCAATATCGAAAACATATCACTTTCAAATATTCAGATAAATAATTGCAGGATCAATCGTCTCATCTTGAGGCCACACCCACCTCGTGCAAGCATGGATGAACCGCATGAGTGCAAGAAAGTACCTAGACCAGTCAGCCTACGCTGTGCGCCCAGTTCTACCCATAGCCTCAACCCATTGTTTTTGTTTCGATACCTGTCAGATCCTGTTCAAAGGAGGTATGCCATGCCGCCCAGGCTATCACTCAACACTGGCCAGATTCAGTCCTGGCCGCCAACCAACAGCACGCGACGACATCGCCCTGCCCGTAAGAGGACATGCAGGGCAGTGCGAGCCTCACTGGGCGTGAGAAAGCAATGGCAATGGGCAACAGGTTTGCTGGCGCTACTGTTGACACAAGCCAGCCACGCTGCCACCGATGACGATCAATCGACACCTGACATCACGCCCATCACGCCGCAACAAATACAGCTGCTCGCCACTCAGTTGACTTACCCGCAAAACCCGACCGACCGGCCGCCATATCCTGCAATCCTTTCAACAAGCAGACCGACCCGATCCGCAATGGATCAAACAAAGCACAGGCTTAAATGGGCGACGCTGGTTAGGGGTGACGGTTGTCATAGGCAAGGCCAACCTGGAAGGGCAAGAAGTGGCGCGCCCTTCCCCGTACTACAATCTGATGGTGGTTGGCGCGAGACGCAGTAACAACTTTCATCAAACGGTCTCGTTTGGCAACGGCATTGGCACAATTTATGTCTGGCCGACAACAACCAAACAGATCGGCATGATCGAAAGCGCAGTCCAAAGCCTGCTGGCGGGTCAGGTCGATACCGACAACCCGGCGATCAGCTTCGCCCGACAGGTTGAACTAGCGTATAGACCGACTGAGGAGTCTGGAAATAAATCGTGGCACATTGCCGATGTATTCATCCGGCAACGGGAAGATACGTTGTATCTGCTGGAGCTGGGTCCACAACAAGACGGCGCACCCAAATACTGACTGTCCCAGGTACGACTGTCTCCCCAGCTTACCCCGACCCGTTGAATCAAAACCGGACAAGTCAACGCCGAATCAGACGACATACCTGATTCGGCGCCTCTCAATGCCAGCCGATCAGTCGACCCTATAGCCGGCCTGCTCTATCGCCTGACGGATATCCGCTTCGGATACCATGGGCTGATGTTCGATACACGCCTTGCCACTGGCTGGATCAAGTTCAACGTGACCAATACAAGGTAGATCCTGAATGGCATTGATAACGATGCGCAAATCATCATCGCTCCCCACACCATGAATGACCAACTGTGTTTCCATGGGCGTTACGACGCGGATATCTTGAAGTTGCGGAACACCTGCATATTGCCAAACCAACGCTCAAAAATCTTGGCCGCTTCACCGGATTTTTCCATTTCCACCAAGCCGTCGTTCACTTCCTTCAACAGACGCTTTTCCCCTTTCCGGACAGCTACGCCATAAGCGTCGAACGACAACGAGATCGCTGGGATCTCGAACTGATCCTTATTGGCCATCTTACTCAACAGGACCGCCAGGATCGGTTCGTCATTGGTGACGGCATCCACCTTACCGTCGGCCAGCAGACGAAACATGGCAGGCTCGTCATCTACCAGTACCAGGTTGGCACTCGGTAATTCTTTGCGTACACCCTTTTCGCCAGTCGTTCCCTTCACCGCCGCGATGGATGCCTTGGCCAATTGCTCGACATTGGTCACTTTGCCCTTTTTCACCACGAACTTCTGGCCAGTAATGAAATAGCCGTAGCTGAAATCCACTTGCCGTTCTCGCTCAGCATTTTTGGTGAATGCAGCAACTACCATATCGACCTGACCATTTTGCAGCACCGGGATACGATCTGCCATGGTGATCGGTTTGATCACCAGTTTGACGCCCAGTCGCTTGGCCATGGCAGCGGCAAAGTCGATGTCATAGCCGGATACGGTACGCGTTTTCGGATCAAGCTGACCGAACGGTGGTGAATCATCAGAGACACCAACCAACAAACTCCCCTTCTTCTTGATGTCATCCAGCACATCGGCCTGTACGGCTCCCACTACCAACGACAACAGTGCGGCCAACATAAAATGGCGACGTTTCATGGCATATTCCTTTTGATATTCAGGTTTTGAACAGGGGCTAGCGGCCAACGGATCACTCACTGCAAGATAGTGCGCAACGGGTTGTCCTGCCAGTCAAAAAATGGTGGTGCCGGCAAGCATCGCACCGCATGCCCTGAATCGTGCCAAGCAGTCTATATGACAAGCATTTTGAAAATAACAACCATCCATCACCCGAATATGACCGGTCACACCGCCTCAATGCGCGGAATCGTTTTCAATTTCCCGATGCAGATATGCAGCATAGGTCACCCCACCCAACATCAGCCCCATCGCCAGCCATTCCAGTAAACGTGGGCCACGTGATTCGTGCAGAAAGCCGTAAAACAGCGCAAACAAGGTTTCAAATACGATCAGCTGCCCGCTCAAGGTCAACGGTAAACGTCGGCAAGCGGCATTCCACAACGCATTCCCAATCACCGAAGCGCCCAGCGCTGTCGCCAACATCAACCAACAGAATCCAAGCCACGATTTGTCAGCAGGTGCGTTACTGGTCATTCCCCAAATCGGCACCGCCATGATCAGTGCCAGACCGCCCGTCACCACACCAGTCAACAATGACCAGGCTTTGCTGCCCAAAGCCGGCCTACGCTGTAGATATTGAGCATTATGTACGGCATATAGCCCCCAGCATGACAATGCACCCACAGCACAAACCAGACCCAGCAATCGGTCGAACCAGGCACCTGCAGCCATTTGCCGCCCTTGCCACCACACATCGCCAGCAATACATCCAGCACCCAGCACAATCGTCACCAACGACCAGGTCAGTTTACGCAGCGACAAGCCTGCACCTGCTCGCGCACCCAGCATGGCCACCAATACTGGCAGACAACCGATGATCAGCGAAGTAGGTGCCACCCCGACACGTTGCACCGCCAGCACCACCAATACGTAGTACACCAGATTCCCCAGCAAGCTCAGCTTGACCAATGCCAGCCAGTCCCGCCGTGTCAGCCCCTGGCAACATTCACGCCAGACAGGCACCAACATCAGCAACGACAGCAGGCCATAAGCCAGATATCGACCTGCTGACAATTCCCATGACGAAAATCCCGGTAACCATTGCGGCACCAGGAAAATACCTCCCCATAATGCACCGGCCATGACACCGAATGACACCCCTCGAACCACATCGCACTCCAATCATTGGTGAGCACGCAGTGTAGAGTCCGTGCGGGCGGAAATCTGTCGTCGAACTAGGGTGTTTTGTCTTGAGACGCTGATTGCGCTTGACGACGCAACGTCAGCGGAGCCAATCCATAGGCCCGGCGTACCGCCTGAGCGAAGGCACTTTGCGAGGCATAGCCCACCCGTTCGCCCACCTCGCCTATTGGCAACGCAGTAGATTGCAACAGATACTGGGCATGCTGCATGCGTCGCTGCCTGACGTACTCCATCGGTGCCAGGCCCAGTTCGCTGATAAAGCGGGCATGAAAGTGCGAAGGAGATAGATGCACCTGCCGTGCCAGATCAGCTACCGACAACGGGTGCGCACAATGCTGATCGATATACTGGTTCAGCTTGGTCAACGGCAATAACCCAGGTGCCGGCAATACCGCTTCGCTCATTGCCGCCAACAGAACCGCCGCACCATGTCTGGCCAGCACGTCATCCAGATAGGGGGCATCTGCCAGCCACCTCACCATACCGGCCGCCATCGGATTCAACGGAACGCATTGCGGCATGGTCAGCACGCGACGGCCTGCATCGGCATATCCACCCAGCAAATCTTGCAACGCACTTTCTTCACCTGGCGCATCCAGCACCAGACATTGGCTTTCACCAGCAAAGGCATGCACACACCCAGCCGGAATCACCGCTGCCCGATCCGGCAATGCCAGGTTCTGTCGGCCGTCGATCTCCAAAGCCAGCGCACCGGACAGCCCAAACACCAGTTGGGCATGATCATGGCGATGGCTGGTGACATGATGATGGTAATGTCGGATGGACAGCACAAGGCGCCCCACTTGCGAACGATCGAATAATGATATCCGGACTTCCAGCAAGGGTGGCGACATTTCATCAGACGGTAGCAACATAAAATGCGTCCGTACGGGCAGATGTAAAAGATGCAGCTTTCGCCAACCCAGCCTACAATCCAGCCCATACAAAAAGGAGCCATATCATGCGCTGGGATGACATGCGACAAAGTGACAACGTCGAGGACCGACGGGGTGAAGGTGGCCGTGGCGGCTTGCCGGTTGGTGGCTTGAGCATAGGCGGCATTGTGGCAGTTACGGTGATCAGCCTACTGTTGGGACAAAACCCGCTGGAAATGCTCGGCTTGTTGCAACCCGCCCAGCAAACACCTCAGCAGGCGGCCCCCCATACTGCAAGCAATCAGCCATCAGGCACGCTCGACAAGGGTAAACAGCTTGTGTCCGCTGTGCTGGGTGACACTGAAGACACCTGGGACCGGTTATTCCAGCAAGCTGGAGCACGCTATGAGCGACCCAAGCTGGTACTGTTCCGACAAGCAGTATCCTCTGCCTGTGGGCGGGCCAGCTCAGCAGTTGGGCCGTTTTATTGCCCCGGCGATCGAAAGATGTATCTGGACTTAGGCTTTTTCGAGGAACTGCAGCAACGCTTTGCTGCCCCCGGTGATTTTGCACAAGCCTATGTGATTGCCCATGAAGTCGGCCATCATGTGCAAAATCTGATGGGTGTGTCAGGCCAGGTTCACCAGAAGCAGCAAGGCCTGGGTAAAAAAGCAGCAAATGCCCTATCCGTTCAACTTGAACTCCAGGCAGATTGCCTGGCTGGCGTTTGGGGCCACTATGCCCACCAACGCAAATTGCTGGACCCAGGCGACATGGAAGAAGCCCTGACCGCGGCCCATGCCATTGGTGACGATACCTTGCAACGCAACGCCACCGGCCACGTTGTACCGGATGCCTTTACCCACGGCTCGTCGGAGCAGCGTATGTATTGGTTCAAACGGGGTTTCGAGACCGGTGATATGCGCCAATGCGACACGTTCTCTCGCGGTACATCGTGAGCTGGTCGCCTTGCAGGCCGTGCCGACAACCCGGTTCGGCCTATAGGCGACGTTTGTCAAAACACCACGACCGAGCGGATCGACTCGCCTCGTTTCATCAGATCAAAACCTTCATTGATACGATCTAGCGGCAATTGATGGGTGATCAATTCATCCACATTCAGCTTGCCTTCCATATACCAGTCAACAATGGTCGGTACATCCGTTCGGCCACGCGCGCCACCGAAAGCCGTACCACGCCAGACGCGCCCAGTCACCAACTGGAAAGGTCGGGTTCGGATCTCCTCCCCCGCGCCAGCCACCCCAATGATGATCGACTGACCCCAACCTTTGTGACAACACTCCAGTGATTGGCGCATGGTATCCACATTGCCGATGCATTCAAACGAATAATCAGCCCCACCATCCGTCAGTTGCACGATGTGATCGACCACGTTCCCGACTTCGCGCGGATTCACGAAGTCCGTCATGCCAAAGCGGCGGGCCATGGCTTCGCGACTGGGGTTGATGTCTACACCAATGATCTTGCCGGCACCCACCATTTTCGCCGCCTGAATCACATTCAGGCCGATTCCGCCCAAACCGAATACCACCACGTTGGCGCCCGCCTCCACCTTGGCTGTCCACACCACGGCGCCGACGCCGGTCGTGACACCGCAACCGATGTAGCACACCTTGTCGAACGGGGCATCCGGGCGGATTTTTGCCAGCGCGATCTCCGGCACCACAATGTGGTTCGCAAACGTGGATGTCCCCATGTAATGCAGGATTGGCTTACCATCGATCGAAAACCGCGAGCTGCCATCTGGCATCAGCCCCTTACCCTGAGTGGTGCGAATGGCCTGACACAGATTGGTTTTGCGCGACAAGCAGAACTTGCATTGCCGGCACTCTGGCACATACAAGGGGATCACATGATCGCCCGCCTTGAGGCTGGTCACGCCAGCACCAACCTCCAGCACCACACCCGCCCCCTCATGACCAAGAATAGCCGGGAACAGGCCCTCCGGATCGGCACCGGACAGCGTGTAGTAATCGGTATGGCAAATACCGGTAGCTTTTACCTCTACCAGCACCTCGCCGGCACGCGGGCCATCCAGCGTGACTTCCTCAATCGTCAGCGGCGCACCGGCCTGCCAGGCAACTGCAGCTTTTGTCTTCAACATGTTTTCCTCGTGTGTGATTTCTCATCAATCCATCGTGTCAACCGGCCTGACACGCGGTGTATTCCTCGTCTGCCAGCGAGGCCGGCGCGCTCCCGATAGGCTTCGGCTTGTCGGCAAGGTAAACTGCGCAGCCGAACATCCATACGGATGGCAGCAGAACCCATTTACCTAGAGTGTATGTCATGTCCATCAACACCCCGTTCTACCGCCACATCGACGGTGGCTTGTATCGTTTCATCACCCACGCCCGCCATGCCGATGACGCCGGCGAAGTGATCGTCTATGAACATCTATGGCCCTTCGAGCCCGGTATCTGGGTGCGTAAGGCAGATGAGTTCATGTCACGCTTTACCCCCATTCAAGAAGCTGATGTCAACATCGCCATGCAAGGTGATCGTCAGCAGGCACAACAAGCCGTCAACATTGCCAAAACGGCCCGTCGCGCAGCCAAGCATTGATTCTGACGCGGCCGAAAAGCAAATGCCCACATTCGGATGTGGGCATTTGCTTATTCAACAAACGATTGTGTATTGCATAGCGTCGACCGAGCAGCGATACCAATCACTCAAGGGTTCAACCACCTTTTTGCTTGTCTTCCAACACTTCCCAGCGCGCCAGCTTCTCCAGCAACAGCTCGTCGATTTCGTCGATTCGACCTTGCCAGGCTTTCAACTGCTGTGGATCGGCCTTATAAGCATCCGGCGCCAGCAGCTGCATATTGATGTCAGCCTGCTCGGCCTCAAGTGCGGCAATTTCGTCTGGCAAGGCCGCCAGCTCGCGGGTTTCATTGAATGACAATTTGACCTGCCGACTCTTTGCCGGTGTGGCCTCGACCGGCTTCGCCGCCACCGGCGCCTTGTCGACTGGTTTCTGGCTGGCCATTCTGGCCTTGGCGGCTTGATAGTCTTCATAGCCGCCCGGGTATTCGCGTAACAGGCCATCACCCTCAAACGCAATCACCTGGGTGACGACATTATCCAGAAAAGCGCGGTCATGGCTGACCAGGAATACCGTGCCGGTGTAATCGGCCACCAGTTGCTCCAGCAACTCCAATGTCTCGATATCCAGATCGTTGGTCGGCTCATCCAGCACCAGTACATTGGCGGGTTTGGTAAACAGACGGGCCAACAACAGGCGGTTACGCTCCCCACCCGACAGCGACTTGACCGGCGATCTGGCCCGTTCTGGTGCAAACAGGAAATCACCCAGATAGCTCATGATGTGCTTGCGCTCGTTACCAATCTGAATGAAGTCACTCCCTTGGCTGATCACATCGACAATGGCCATCTCATCATCCAGTTGTTCGCGAAACTGGTCGAAATAGGCAATCTGCAGGTTGGTACCGGTACGCACCGTGCCGCTGTCCGGCTGTGCATCACCCAGAATCAGCTTGAGCAATGTGGTCTTGCCCGCGCCGTTGGAGCCCAGCAGACCAATCCGGTCGCCGCGTTGGATTCGCGTAGTGAAGTCCTTGATCAAGGTACGGCCGGCATAACCCTTGGTGACCTGTTCCAGTTCCGCCACCAGCTTGCCCGAACGCTCACCCGCGTCAAGCGAGAAATTGACCTGCCCCATCCGTTCACGACGAGCTGCCCGATCGCGGCGCAATTGTTCCAGACGGCGAACGCGACCTTCGTTACGGGTACGGCGTGCTTCCACTCCCTTGCGGATCCAGACCTCTTCCTGTGCCCAGAATTTGTCGAACTTGCGGTTGTGAATGGCTTCGACTTCCAGCATCTCCACCTTTTTCAGCTGATAGGCTGCAAAGTTACCCTGAAAGCTCTGCAACAAGCCACGATCCAACTCTACAATCCGGGTCGCAACATTATCCAGAAAACGTCGGTCATGGGTGATCACCACCACGCCACCGGCAAAGGCGCGTAAGATACCTTCCAGCCATTCGATCGCGGCCACATCCAGGTGGTTGGTCGGTTCATCCAGCAGCAGTACATTGGGCTCAGCCACCAAGGCCCGAGCCAGTGCCACCCGCTTCTTCCAACCACCCGACAGTTCATCCACCGCTTTGTCTGCCGCCAGCCCCAACGTTGACAAGGTTGACTCCACCAGGCTATTGAAACGCCAGCCATCCCGTGCCTCCAGCTCAGTCTGTAGTATCTGCATCCTTGCCAGGGTCGCATCCGGATCTGCATCCGTGCTCAATTGCTGGGTACAGTGATGGTATTCGCGCAGCAGGCCCGCCAGATCAGCCAACCCGCCTGCCACCGCATCGAACACTGTCTGACCCGCTTCAAACAGGGGCTCCTGTGGCACATAGGCTACCTTGGCATCACTGGCAAAACGGATGATGCCGTCATCGAGCTTGACCAGACCCGCCAAGGCTTTCAACAACGACGACTTGCCGGTACCGTTGCGGCCGATGACCCCGACCCGTTCGCCGGCATCGAGATTCAAGAATGCTTGATCAAGCAGGGGATGATGGCCAAAAGCCAGGCAGGCGTTGTCAACAGAGATGAGCGGCAAGATGAATACGTCCAGAAACAAGGAATCAAGGCAGCGATTATAGCAGCCAAGCGGCATCGATACGGCGTTCCCACCATCTGGCTCACAATTGCACTACCGCAAAAACAAAAACGACCGGGCAAATAACCCGGCCGCATTAAGCCATACCCAACCAGCAGGTCAGCTCAGTACCATCACGGCATCGGCTTCCACCACGCCACCACGTGGCAAGCTGGCTACACCAACGGCTGCACGTGCAGGATAGGGTTCTGCAAAATACTGGGACATGATTTCATTGAACTTTGCAAAATTGCCCAGATCCGTCAGGTAGGCGTTCAGCTTGACGATATCACGGGTAGTGCCGCCAGCCGCTTCACAGATCACGCGCAGGTTCTTGAACACTTGATGGGTCTGGGCTTCAAAACCGTCAGCCATCTGCATGGTGGCTGCGTCCAGGCCAATCTGGCCGGAAATGTAGACGGTATTGCCCGCCACAACGGCTTGCGAATAGGTACCAATGGCTTTGGGCGCGTGATCGGTGGCAATGATTTCTTTTTTCATGTGGGCTCCTCAGTGAGAAAGAGTTGGAGTAAATCGTTGAGAAAACGCTGGCCCGTCAGCGTGGGCCGGATACAGGTGTGATCACGGGCGACCAAGCCTTTTTGCTCAGCCTGCTGCAATGCTTGCTCGACCACCGTCAACTGCAACCCGGTGCGTTCAGCAAACAACTGCGGCAGGAAACCACCCGTCAATCGCATCAGGTTCATCATGAATTCGAACGGCAGTTGGTCCAGACTGACCTGACGGTGCTCATGCACCGGCGTGCCTGCCGCCACCTGTTGCATGTATTGGGCAGGTTGTTTATAGCGCATCTCCCGCACGATGCGATCATGGAACGATAGCTTGGAATGCGCGCCTGCGCCAATGCCCAGGTAATCGCCAAACTGCCAGTAATTGAGATTATGTTTGCAATACTGGCCGGGCTTGGCAAAACCGGATGTCTCGTAATGATCGAAACCCGCTTCAGCCAACGCAGACTCCACCATTTCCTGCATATCGGCAGATTGTTCGTCATCCGGCAATTCAGGCGGATAACGGTAAAACAAGGTATTGGGCTCCAGTGTCAGATGATAGGCCGACAGGTGCGTCGATTCCATCGCGACGGCAGTACGCAAATCCTGGCTGGCTTCCGCCATGGTCTGGCCGGGCAAGGCATACATCAGATCCAGATTGAAGTTGTCGAAATGCCGATGCGCAATCTCGATGGCCCGCCGTGCCTCGTTGTCATCATGAATGCGGCCCAGTGCCTTCAAGTGTCGTGGATTGAAGCTCTGGATGCCGATCGACAGCCTGTTGATCCCTGCTGCGCGGTAGTCGCGAAACTTGTCAGCTTCGAACGTGCCCGGATTGGCCTCCAGCGTGATTTCAGCATCAGTGTGCAAATTGACGCGGGCGCGAATGTCACACAACAGCCGATCCAACCCGGCAGCAGAAAACAGGCTGGGTGTACCACCCCCGAAGAAAATCGATACCACCCGCCGCCCCCAGATGGCAGGCAACGCCAGCTCCAGATCACGCACCAGCGCATCCAGATAGGCTTGTTCCGGCATTTCACCCTTCGCCTCATGCGAGTTGAAGTCGCAATATGGGCATTTGCGCACGCACCAAGGCATATGGATATACAAGGCCAGCGGTGGCAAAGCCTGCAATCGCCACGTGTGGCGCCCCATCGGCAAAGCGATACCACTCATGCGCGCTGCAACCGGGCAACCAGCGCAGCCAACGCCTTGCCGCGATGAGACAGCTGATTCTTCAATCCAGCTTCGAGTTGTGCCACCGTTTGCCGATGTTCGGGCACCCAGAACAACGGATCGTAGCCGAAGCCACCTGCCCCTTGGGGTGAGGCCAGAATTTCGCCATGCCATTCGCCTTCGGCGATGATCGGTTGCGGGTCATCTGCATGGTGCACGAACACCAGTACACAATAATAATGGGCGCGGCGATCCGACTGGTGAGCCAGTTCGTCCAGCAACTTGACATTGTTGCGCTCGTCCGATTTCGGCTCACCTGCAAAACGGGCAGAATACACACCCGGCGCCCCACCCAATGCATTGACGCAAATACCGGAGTCATCTGCCAGTGCAGGCAGCCCAGTCAGGCGCGCAGCATGACGCGCTTTCGCCAGGGCATTCTCGACAAAGGTACAATGCGGCTCTTCCGCTTCCGGCACTTGCAGGGCACTTTGCGGAATCACGTCGAAATCCAGGGGAGCCAACAAGGCGGCGAATTCGCGCAGCTTGCCGGCGTTGTTGCTGGCAATCACGATTTTTTGCATGGGGATGATCCTGAAAACAGCATGGGCCATGGCATCTGCAAAGGTGTCGTTTGGCCACCATCGCACCACCATTTTGGGCACTGTTGGCCCGACCCGGTGAACGTAAAGCGTCAAGGTTACTCCAAACCCCCTATTGCCGCTACCCGGCATACCCCCCGGACGCCGCACATCGTACCAACCGTTTAATCTGTTTGACTGGAACCACCGACTATGCCTTTTATTCACGACAAAGCGATTCTTGTTGATCTGATCAGTAGTGGCATGCTGGCCGTTTTGCTGCTCGCGCTGCGTGTACTGGTACGACGAGCCATCGTATCGCGTGACGATCTGTCGATCGAAATCCGCCGACGCTGGCTGGTCAGCCTGCGCAATACTGGCCTGCTGATCTTCCTGTTTGGGCTCATCTTTATCTGGGGAAGCGAGATCCGCACCTTTGCGGTATCTGTCGTGGCCGTCACGGCAGCCATTGTGGTGGCCACCCGCGAGTTGATCATGTGCCTGGTGGGGGCCATCTATCGCACCAGCTCGCATGCGTTTGATGTAGGTGACATGGTGGAGCTGAATGGCGTCAAGGGTAAAGTGGTCGACCTCAATCTACTGTCCACCACCTTGTTGGTCAGCAAACAGGCCAGCGGTCAAAGCTCGGTCGCCCGGCTGGCAACCATCCCCAACAGTCTGTTGTTTGGGCAGCCTGCGTTCAACGATGCATTATTGGGTGACTACACACTACATCTGATCAGTATCCCGCTTCCCGTCAGTACAGATTGGCAACGGGCGGAGAGGTTGCTGCTGGAAGCAGCCACTGACGAATGCCAGCCCTATCTGGATCAGGTCAACCACCATGTACAGATGCTGGAACGTAACCGTTCGTTCGACATGCCGGGCGTTGGTCCCTGGGTACGCATCCGCTGGCCAGATCACGAAAAAATCGAATTGGAACTGCAAGTACCCTTACCGCTGCAAGGCCGCAGCCATGCCGAACAACGCATTCTGAAAGCGTTCCTGAAGGCTTGGCAGCAAGCTACCCAACCCGATGAGGTGACATCACGCAACAAGGAAGCACAACAGTCTGACGTCAATCAAATACCCAGTTGACGATGATTCCGCGCTTGCGCACCCGTACTTTGACCCGCTCGCCACCGAACTGCACCTCAACACGACGGGACATGGCTTTGCGCAATTCACGGTCTTTAACCTGTTGAACAGGATCAGGCGGTGGCTCAAGCAGGAAACCCGGCTTGGGCTGCAGGGAGAGTGGTAAAGCAGGCATCAGTTCCGGGTCGATCAGACGTATTTTCAGTGGAATGGAAATTGGGCTGGGTACGGGATTCGGCGCGATGATGGGAGGATCCAGCATTAGGTCATCCTCCTCCGCCCAGGCTCCGGCCTGCGGCAGACAGGTCACCAAGAAACACGCCAGCATATTGAGTCGCCAGCCCATCCCAACCTCCTTTGCGAGCCCATCAATCGGCGCGCCTCCCTTACATTAGAATTCTCTAACTCAGCGGCCAACGCTCATATTCAGCATCACTTCAATAAAATCGAACCCGACATTCAGGTAAAACAACCCACGCGCTTCAACACCCCGTAAACTGCAGCCAAACACTCAAAACATTTCATCCAATTCATCAACCAGATCAACTATCCAGGCCAGCCTGTACTGGATTCTCAGGCACTATAATCGCAGTATAGAAACAACTCTGATTTGCACAATGACCAGTGCCATCAGTGCCACCACGGCCAGCTTGTCATATTCATCCGGCGTTGCCCGCCTGCACTCGCCAGGATGCACGTGTGCCGCCTGTACGGCCTCAGCCAGATTAGCCAGTGATGCCGACACATCAGCAAACACAGGCATGCCCGTTACCTCATCCCGTGGCGATACCAACAGCCCCGGCGACAAAACTGTCCGCCAGGAACAGGTTGATCAAATCAACCTGAACAGGCTGCAACAGCGTGACCGGGAAGTCAGGGCGCATGAATTGGCCCATATTGCCGCCAGTGGCGGCTTGGCAAGAGGTGGCGCAAGCTATGTCTATCAACGTGGGCCAGATGGTCAGAATTACGCCATTGGCGGAGAAGTGAGCATTGATGTTTCCCCCGGCAACACACCGGAAGAAACCATTGAAAAAGCGCGCTTGGTTCGCGCTGCGGCACTGGCACCAAGTGACCCATCCCCTCAGGACCGTGCCATTGCCGCACAGGCCAACCAGATGGAAATTCAAGCGCGGGCCGAACAAGCCCAGCTACGCGCGGCAGAGACGGAAGTCAGCCGCTCCCTGAATGGGGATGACAACCCGGCCATCCGAGGTTATACCCAAGAAGCCAGACAGTCGGTTTTTGATCTGACAGCCTGAACGCATGCTCAGCTGAGAGTCAGCGATTCCGCATGAAATCCGCAGTCTTCCAGAATGATACCTCCAGATGTTCACGCAGCGTGTCATCCATCGGAATTTCCTCCATCGCCTGCAGCATGCACATGATCCATTGATCACGCGCTTCTTCGTCCACTGTAAAAGGCAGATGGCGAGCCCTCAACATCGGGTGACCAAACTGTTGTACGAACAGGTCCGGCCCACCGAGCCAGCCTGACAGAAACATGAACAGTTTGTCACGAGAACCGGTCAAATCAGCCGGATGCATATCACGAAGGTGTTTGGCACGTGGGTCCTGTTCCATATAGTCATAGAATCGATCGACCAGACGGCGTACGACAGCTTCGCCACCCAACAACTCATAAGGCGTCAGTTCAGCCATCACGCCACCTCGACCGGTACCACTTTGGACGCCGCCAGTTTGGCCCGTTCCCTCGCACCCTCCACCTCATCGGCGTTTGCCAACGCGACACCCATGCGGCGCCGCGCAAACGCTTCCGGCTTACCAAACAACCTGAGATCGGACTCCGGCACCGACAGTGCCTCATCGACGCCATCAAAAGCGATTCCTGCTGCATCCATCCCGCCATAGATGACCGCTGAGGCGCCGGGGCGCTTCATACCGGCATCCACCGGTAGCCCGAGAATTGCCCGGGCATGCAATTCAAATTCAGACAGTCGTTGCGAACACAAGGTCACCAAGCCGGTATCGTGTGGTCGCGGGCTTACTTCCGAGAACCACACCTGATCGCCCTTCACGAACAGTTCCACGCCAAACAACCCACGGCCGCCCAGGTTATCCGTCACGGCCTTGGCAATCTCGCGTGACTTCAGCAAAGCCACCGGGCTCATCGGCTGCGGCTGCCAGCTCTCGACATAATCACCCTTTACCTGCACATGACCAATCGGCTCGCAGAAGTGAGTGTCGATCCCACCATCCTGCCCTGTTGCGCGCACAGTCAGCTGGGTAATCTCATAGTCAAAATCGATGAATCCTTCGACGATCACACGCCCCTGGTTCACACGCCCGCCAGCTGCTGCATAGTCCCAGGCGGCGGCAACTTCATCCGGGCCATACACCGTTGATTGACCTTTACCTGACGAAGACATCACAGGCTTCACCAAGCATGGGTAACCAATCCCATCATCAATGGCAGCCTGCAATACGGCCAAACTATCAGCAAACGCATAGGGTGATGTCGGCAGACCCAATTCTTCGGCAGCCAGACGGCGAATACCTTCGCGATTCATGGTCAACTTGGCGGCACGCGCAGTCGGAATGACTTCCGCCAGGCCGGCCCGCTCGATGGCCAACAATTCGTCGGTAGCAATCGCCTCAATCTCCGGCACAATCAGATGGGGCCGCTCCTGTTCAACTAGGGTACGCAACGCAACGGGATCAGCCATATTGATGGCATGCCAGCGATGCGCCACCTGATGGCCCGGTGCGTGCGGATAACGATCCACTGCAATCACTTCCACACCAAGGCGTTGCAGGGCAATGATCACTTCTTTACCCAATTCGCCACTACCCAACAACATGACCCGAGTCGCACCGCGTGATAGCGGGGTTCCGATACGCATTGCCATCTCCACTGAAACTTAAATCTGGGCGCGATTCTAGCCCGGAATGAACATGTTGTCGGAATTTCTGCCGATTTTTTGCAAACCCGCCAGTGGACAGCGGCCTATACAGAAGGTCATCCCTTGCAATCAACCCGCCATCCATCTGAAAAGACAGCTATAACAGGATAAGCATCCGCGCTGAAGGAGTCATTCCAATGCTTTCAAATGTTCGTATCGGTGCCAGAATTGCCATTGGATTTGGCGTCCTGATCACCTTGCTGGTAGTTACTTCCGCACTCAGCTTCATCGCAGGCGTCCGGCAACGGGATGACATTGTTCATTTGGTGGATGAGCAGATCGCTGCCGGATTCGCCGCATCCGACATGCTGTATCGATCCATGCTGCTACGCCGGTTTGAAAAGGATCTGATCATCAATCTGCAAGACCCGGCCAAAGTGGACGAATACAAGAAAAAATGGGATGGCGCCATGAGTCAGTTCAAATCCTCTGAAGCCAAAATCCAGGCTCTGGCGGATGACCAGGAAAAAGACATCATCAAGCAATTTGATGATGCCCTGGCCACCTACTCCACTGGCTTCAACAAAATACATGACGCAGTCAAGGCCAATACGTACCCCGGCCCCGCCGAAGCCAACAAAGCCATGTCGGAATATAAAAAGCCCATTCACGAAATGGAGCAAGGCATCAGCAAGTTCCAGGAGTTACAGCTGGCCCATGCCAAGGCGCGTGCCGAAAACACCATTCTGTCCGCCAAGATGTCGACGCAAACTGCGTTGACGATCAGTATCGTGGCAGTATTGGTTGGCCTATTTGCCGCCTGGTTGATCACCCGTTCGATTACCCGGCCTTTGATTCAGCTACAAGCCACCATGGTAGAAATCGAACACAGCGGCGATCTGACCCGTCGCATCCAGTCGGATGGACACGACGAAATCAGCCTGACATCGCGAGCATTCAACAACTTGATTGAAAACCTGCGCAAAGTATTGAGTGAAGCACAGGCCAGTGCCAACAAACTGCGTATGGCATCACATGATCTGAACACAGCGTCAGAACAAGTCGCTCAGGCATCCGGCCTACAATCGGAAGCGGCCTCCTCTACGGCTGCTGCTGTCGAACAAATGACCGTCAGCATCAACATTGTGGCCAGCAGCGCCAAAGAGGTCGAGCATGATGCCCAGAAGGGGCGAGACCTGAGCAACAAAGGCTCCGAAATCGCGGGTAACACTGCACGCGAGATTAACAATATTGCAAGCGTCATCTCTGAATCAACATCGGTCATCGGCTCGCTCAGCCAACGCTCACAGGAGATCGGTGGCATCGTTCAGGTCATCAAGGACATCGCCGATCAAACGAATCTGTTGGCCTTGAATGCCGCCATTGAAGCGGCCCGTGCTGGTGAGCAAGGGCGCGGCTTTGCCGTCGTTGCCGACGAAGTCCGCAAATTGGCCGAACGCACCAGCCAGGCAACAGCGGAAATTTCAAGCGTCATTGACGCAGTCCAGCACGATACAGGCTCTGCTGTCCGCAGCATGGGGTCAGCCAGTGATAAGGTCAACAACGGCGTGGCCTTGACTCAGCAAGTATCCAATTCGCTATCGGAAATCAGTCAGTTTACCGTGTCCACCACCAGTAAAATGGCCGAAATTTCCAGCGCAATTTCAGAACAAAGCACTGCCAGCACGCAAATTGCCCAGAATATCGAGAAAATTGCGCAGATGAGCGAGGAGAACAACTCCGCCATTCAACAAACCGCCAACCTGGCAACTGATTTGCGCAATACTGCAGAAATGCTCGATTCGTTGGTACGACGCTTCCGGATTCAAGCGGCTTGAGGTAGGCTTACAGGTTTGCCAAAGTACAAGAAAGATTGCCATGAGTACGACTGAACTCCCATCCGGCCTGATTATCGACGATCTGGTCGTTGGCGAAGGCGCCACGGCCAACCCTGGCCAATTCGTCACCGTGCATTACACAGGCTGGCTGACTGATGGCAGCAAGTTCGATTCCAGCGTTGATCGCAATGATCCATTCCGCTTTCACCTTGGTGGTGGCCAAGTCATCAAGGGATGGGATGAAGGTGTTGCCGGCATGCAAATCGGCGGCAAGCGCAAACTGACCATTCCACCAGAGCTGGGTTACGGCCAACGTGGTGCGGGCGGTGTCATTCCTCCCAATGCAACATTGGTATTTGAAGTGGAATTACTGGCAGTGCGCTAAGCTGAACTACGGTGCAAACAAAAAGGGTGTCGAGTCGACACCCTTTTTGTTTGCCATTACAAACCTTCATGCGCCTTGCAGATTGGTAAACTCGATCAATCGTTGCAACCGGTATTTGGCTTCACCGCTCTCCAGCGCATCCTGCGCCCGCTCAATACCTGTCTCCAGGCTATGCGCAACACCCGCGGTATAGATTGCCGCCCCCGCGTTCAACAATACAATATCCCGCGCCGGGCCTGGTTCATTATCCAGCACGCTCAGCAACATGGCTGCTGACTGCTCCGCATCCAGTGTCTTGATCGCATCCAGCTCAGTTTGCCGTATACCGAATTGCCCTGGGTTGATACGGTATTCATGAATTTCGCCATGCTTCAATTCAGCCACCAAGGTATCCCCGTTCAGGGTAATTTCATCCAGCCCATCGCTGCCATGCACGATCATGACATGGTGGCTACCCAACTGCTGTAATACCCTTGCCTGAATCCCCACCAGATCAGGGTGGAACACGCCCATCACCTGATGCTCAGCCCCGGCTGGATTGGTAAGTGGCCCCAGAATATTGAAGATCGTCCGCACCCCCAGCTCTTTACGGACCGGTGCAACATATTTCATTGCCGAATGATAGTTGGGCGCAAACATGAACCCGACCCCGATATCGTCAATCGACTGCCCGACCTGCTCCGGTGTCAGATTCAGATTGACCCCCAACGCCTCCAGCACATCCGCACTGCCGGACTTGGACGACACCGATCGGCCACCATGCTTGGCCACCTTGGCACCCGCTGCCGCCGCCACAAAAGCCGACGTGGTCGAGATATTGAACGTATGCGCCTTGTCGCCACCCGTACCACAGGTATCCACCAGGTGAAAACGATCGCGCACCGGCACCTTGGTTGAAAACTCTCGCATCACCGCCGCTGCGGCTGCAATTTCTGAAACTGTCTCTACCTTGACCCGCAACCCGATCAAGATGGCCGCAATCTGGGTAGGTGCCACTTGGCCAGACATGATCTGGCGCATCAGCGACACCATTTCGTCGTAAAACAGCTCGTTTCCGTCAATCAGCCGGTTCAACGCGGCCTGAGGGGTGATCATTTGCATACTCCCAGCTTGATAGCGCCTCTGTTCTGGCGCTGCTTTGTCACATCACCCGACGCATCTCGGATGTTTCTCCAAATTCATGCCAAGCCAACCCACCCGGCAACGCCGCTGCCGCAAATTCAATATGCAACACGCGACGATGAAAAGGCTGGATGCTGGGTGCAGATGCATGCAACAGCAAAGGCCTCATCAACAAAATGTCACCTGGTGCTGCCTCACAACAAACAATGTCAGCTTGGGATACCTTCGCCCGACACTCAGCCACAGGCAAGCGCCCGTACCGGTGCGAACCCGGCACCACCTGCAACGCACCATTGCCCGCATGCGTGGGGTCAAGATGCAAGCGCAATGTCAGCATACTTGCCAATACAGCATCTGGTGGCTGAACATGCCAAACACCCGCCTTGCGAGACCACCCGGTAAAACCCGTCCATTCACGGCGGGCCTGTACTGCAATCGATAGATCCTGATGCCATCCAACACACCAATTCACTGCTGGTGTCTTGTCAAAATACAACACCCTAACGGGCTTCGCCTGTGGTAAATACACGGCTGCCAATGCTTGCAATTCACCCAACACCAGCTGGCGACACAACGGAGATGTTGCCATCAAGTCACGGAGCCCTGCTCGCCCCATTGGCGTAGGAAGTTCCGCTTTCAGCCGTGTACACAGTGCTGCATCAATCGCGGCCGGAAGTTGCAAATAACCGTCTCGCAACAGCACTGTTTGCCGAGACAAGCCCGAGTCCAGCATGCTCAGGCAAATGCATCCAGAAAGTTCTTCAGCATCTGATGGCCCTGCTCAGTCAAGATCGATTCAGGATGAAACTGCACACCCTCGATAGGCAAAGTCTTATGGCGTACCCCCATAATCTCGCTATCGTCTGTCCAGGCCGTAATTTCCAGACAGTCCGGCAAACTTTCACGCTCGATCACCAGACTATGATAACGAGTACATGTCACAGGATTCGGCAAACCCTTGAACACCCCCACATCCAGATGATGCACCGGCGACACCTTGCCATGCATCAGCTGTTTGGCATGCACAATCTTGCCACCAAACGCCTGCCCAATACTCTGGTGGCCCAAACACACCCCCAGAATCGGCAATTCCCCCTGAAAACGATGAATCGCCGGTACCGACACGCCAGCTTCATTCGGCGTACACGGCCCTGGCGACAACACCAGATACTTCGGCTTCAGCTCGGCAATCTCGTCCAGCGAAATCTCATCATTGCGATGCACCACCACCTCCTGCCCCAGCTCGCCGAAGTACTGGACAAGGTTGTAGGTAAAGGAATCATAGTTATCGATCATCAGGAGCATTTTATAAACTATCCAATTGATTTTACTGACAACAAATCAAAGCCACCGCTGATCTTGATCCGATAGAGAACCCAGCTAGACCACCGCCGGAAACCATCAACGCATAGGCACCTGTATTTTGATGCATTATCGCCGCGACCCGTCAATGCGTCCAGCGCACTACAGGCCCTCGTTTCAGCGGTGTGGCCAAACACACACTGATTGCCAATTATCTACAGACAGGTCTATGCCAGGACAGGCAAGGAACAATTCATACAGGTCTGCCATCCTTTCCACAACACACCATGGCAACGATTACAGCAGCACAACTACTGGGATTCGACAGCCAACCGGTCAAAGACCTGGCCAACACATCGTGCCAGATATGGGTCAGGTTGCCGTTGGCATCCAACTCGCTGCGGCTGGCGGTGTCGGTGAGGTAATCCCGCCACGCCACCTGCCGGCCCAGGGTATCGTAGATGACCGCATCCGGTTACCCAAATGGGCAGCCCACCAGCTGTCCGGCTGGTGGCTGCGTCACCGCAGCCAAACTGCCCAATCATTAAGCACCTCGACAGCAGCCATCCTCAGCAAGCGCTGACATTTGCTGCATTTTTAAGCGAAACAGCAGCAAACGCTGCCGCTGTTTCACAGAAAAATCGCTGTGGGCGAGATGTAAACGTACACCGGCCATCCAGGGTGTAGCAGTAGTGGTAAACGTAGTCCTTGGTGATACACTCCAATGCAGGAGGTGGTGGGATATGGAGCAAGTTGTTTTCCACGATTGGAAACTGAACGAAGTAGAGGCATTTGAGCTTCAGCGCCAATTCGCGGGCCGTGTAGAGCGCAATGATCGGCTAGACAACGTTAATACGGTGACTGGCGTAGACGTAGCCTACGACGAACAGAGTGATCGACTGGTTGCCGCCGCTGTCGTGCTGGATGCCGCATCGCTTACTGTCATCGAGCAGGCTATCGCGGAAGATGTTGCCCAGTTCCCCTACATTCCAGGGCTGTTTTCGTTCCGGGAATTGCCGCCAATTGCCAAGGTGCTGAGCCAGTTGAAATGCAAACCCGATCTAATCATCTGCGATGGACAAGGAATCGCCCATCCTCGACGTTTCGGTTTGGCGTGCCATGTCGGCATACTGTTCGATGTTCCTACGATTGGCTGCGGCAAGACACTATTGCGGGGAACCCATGAAGCGGTAGGAACAACAAGGGGCGACTACGCGCCCCTTGTTGATGATGGAGAAATTGTCGGTCGAGCTTTGCGGACTCAAAACGGCATCAAGCCAGTTTACGTTTCAACGGGCCATCGAGTTTCATTGCCAACTGCCTGTGCGTGGACACTGACGTTATGCACCAAATATCGCTTGCCAGAAACCACAAGGCGCGCCGATCAATTGGTAAAATCGCTACTCAGGCGATGAAACACCCCAGCCCTTCTCCCTTCTTTTCTGAAGCAATGAGAAATTGGCTGAGTCTGGCGAAATTCTAAAATCCGCAACCAATTCCCCATCATCATTCCAGGTCTTGGATTCTATTTTTACGCCATATTCGTAGCTTGGCCCCCGAGGCAAACCAGTGCCTTTCCTCGCCATGCTTAACGCCATTGAAGCAGGAAATTTCGTACTCCAACTGCCCGCTCTCATTGCCATGGCCGGCCAGATTGGTTTCGCCGACCAGGTTGCCATATACGTCATGGGTAGCGATTTTGTGTTTGACGACTGCCGCGCGCCAATACGCTGGTCGTACGCACCGTGCCAGACCACAACCTTTCCAAGCGAGCCCACTACCTGAATTTGCTTCTTGCTTGCCATCCTGCTACCGTGCCGCCCCCCTGTTGGCGTGCCCGCTATGATGTTGCTGTTGACCTGTCTCCTACTCTGGCTGTACCAGTTCCGCCGTTGCCGGACGGTTTCCCCACCCCACCACCCTGGCCACCGACATCAACCGCCGAGAC
>NZ_SCOH01000037.1 GCF_005503445.1 Chitinivorax sp. B
CTACCCTATCCGCCTCGCCAACTTGCCTGGCGGATCCCAGCGGGTTTGCTGGCTTTTTTTGATGAGCGCGGGGACAGGTCAGATATTGCCGACGTGATCGGCATGAAAGAATAGTCAATCTAATCAATTATATCATGTCAAATGCGCATGTAATATCATCGAATCCCCTAGTCCGCTCCCCGTCGTTCTAACTCAACCCCTACCTGTAATCCGCCACCTAAGTTGGTGTCCGGGATCATTAGACCACTACAGAATCGGTCGAGATTGAAATGGTCGCGCGGCTTTGCATGATATGTGGCTATGCTTGACCAGTACTGGGATGGCTTGGTGCCAGAGCTTGGTAAAAAAAGCCCGCAACTGTGATTAAGTTGCGGGCAACGGATCGGATGGATTGACCAACCTAAAAACCTAAACTCAGCGCTAAATCCTGATCTTTGCGTGGATCAAAGCCTGTTTGTGGTGGCAGGCGAAGCCAAGTGGCCGGGAAGTTGTCAAAGTCGGGGCGGGTGTGAGTGGGCGCCGCAACAAAAACAGGTAGGTGGCGCAACCCCTTGGCTGCCAAAAAATCATTGATCCATTTAGGCAGTACACTGGCCCAATTGCCTGGCAAGGGGCGGGTGTGGACATGAGCCCATTCCCCTTTTTGCAGGACAACCAGTGACAGGCTGTCTGGCTCCAGCGCGACAAACAGCGCATCATTGGCAATCTTGGCCTGCAATTTGTTGAAAATGGCAACTGCCATGGGTGTCAGATTGATATTGGGGATGTTGCAATCTTCACCATAGCGTTCGATGGCACGCATCAAGCGGTTGTCCACTGCACTGACCACGCGATTGCGGCCATGTTGAGCGGGTGACATGGTCAGGGACCAGCTATTGGCCGCTTCCCCATGGCGCAATGACAACATGGCATGGGCATAGGCACGGGCTTCTTGGTCAGACAAAATGCGCCCTTGCCAGGGCAAGACCGCGTACTTAACCCAGGATGCAGACACCAGCACATCCAGTGATTCAGTTCCCGCACCGAAGCGGTCATGCCACCCCACCAGCTCATCGAACTGGGGAGCACCGTTGACGGTGCAAAGTGGCAAGCGATTGTGTTGCAGGCAACGCCGTCTGATGGCGCTGACTCGCGTCATTTCCAGTTTGCCGGAAAGAATGGAGAGTGTCAGACGATCTCGTAAGAGCCCAAACATATGCTCACTCCTCTGTGCTGCAGTTTACTTTTCTTGTTGGCCTGTTTTTGATAGGCCTTGTTCAGTGAGGCAGTCTATTAAATGGGGCGTTACTGAAGCGTTACTGCATGTAACGGAAAATATCTGAAAACGATGCCATTTAAGTTCTTATGCGGTCAGCTGTCCGTTTCAAGCCAGTGTCAACAAGCAAGAATGTGTAACTGCTGTAATAAAATGCATCACCATTATTTCGGCCTTTGGTAATATGGTCCCCGCAAAACAAATGACAACGTGCTTCTGCATGACATTAGAATGCAGTGCAGGGCAAAATGACGGATCAGGGTACAGGTGCGGACAACATGCAATTCGATCAGGACGTGATTTTCACGTTGAATCTCTATGGCGTGCCGTGTCTTTTCACCCATCAAACTGAAATACGGCTGGAACGCAAAGATGCTGGCATGGTCGCGTACCTTGCTTTTGAGCAGACCGCCAGCCGCGCAAAACTTGCCAGTCTGTTCTGGCCGGACACTGATGCGGAAAAAGCCCGGCGCAATTTGCGGCAGCGTTTGCTGCGTCTTCGCCGTCTGGTGGGGTTGCCATTGATCGATGGCGACCAGATCCTGTCGCTGCATGCCCAGATTCAATCCAATACCGCCATTCAGACAACTGAAACCGATCAACATGGTCTGTTAAGCGCATTTCAGTATGAAGACCTGCCTGAATTTCAGGCTTGGCTGGATCGCATTCGTGTGCAGCTGGGTATGCAGGCCCAGCTGGGCATTAAGCGCCAAATGCAGCAGGCAGAAGCTGCCATGGCATTGGAAGAAGCCATTGCGGCTGCTTACCAATTGTTGGCGCTGGATGCGGTTGATGAGGATGCCTATCGTTGTCTGATCAAGTGTCATTACCTGAAAGGGGACCGTGCTGCGGCGCTGGATGCTTATCGCCATTGCCAACTGGTATTGGCCAAGGAATTAGGGGTGGCGCCTTCTGAAGAAACGGAATTCCTGCGCAAGCAATTGCAGGAAAAAGTACTGGCTGCTGCAACCGCTTCTCCTTTGCCCATGACCGTATTGCGACCACCACAGTTGGTGGGACGCCAAGTAGCATGGCAATGGTTGACCGAACAATGGCAATCCAAGCGAGTGAGTTTGATATCGGGCAAGGCGGGAGTAGGTAAAACCCGGCTGGCAGGTGAATTTTGTGAGCAGCAAACTGGCAAGGTACTGCGTATCGAAGGTCGTCCTGGTGATGTTGCCATCCCTTATCTGTTTTTGTCGCGGATGATGCGGGTCATGTTGCCGTTATTGGGTGACGAGCTGCCAACGGGTGTTCGTACAGAGCTGTCGCGGTTATTACCCGAGTTGGCTTCGTCTGCCCTGCCCATGCAGGAGGACGATCGCGCTTGTTTGATCAATGCAGTCGAGTTCGTGGTTCGGCAAATGCCTTCACGTCCGATCAGTGGGGTAATGATCGATGATCTGCACTATGCCGATCAGGCTAGTTTGGAGACGGTTTCTGCCGTTATTCCTGCCACCATCGCGCAAGGATTGCCATGGGTGATGACTTTTCGCGAGGAGGGCATGACCCCGCACTTGCAGCGACTGCAGGCTGACTTTCTACAAACGGAGTGGGGTGCAACCTTATCGCTGCTCCCCTTGAGCTTGGATCAAACCAGTAGTTTGATCGAATCG
This sequence comes from Chitinivorax sp. B, assembly GCF_005503445.1. Classification (NCBI taxonomy): domain Bacteria; kingdom Pseudomonadati; phylum Pseudomonadota; class Betaproteobacteria; genus Chitinivorax; species Chitinivorax sp. B. Next base: position 2,872 of record NZ_SCOH01000037.1, read on the forward strand.
CTGGTTCTGCCGACGCTGGATCTGCATCCATTGACCAGTCAGTTGCATCACCGGGCTGGTGGCAATCCGATGATGCTGCTGGAGATCATTAAAGCAATCCTGCAGCAATGGGGTGGTAGTGGCGAGCTGCCGATGCAGTTGCCGATTCCGGACAATGTCAAAGCCATTTTCAAGTTGCGATTGGGTAGCCTCAGTTCACAGGCACTTGCCTTGGCGCGTTGTGCAGCAGTGGCCGGTGAATGCTTTTGTACCGAATTGGCCCAGGCTGTGTTGGGCGTCAGTCTGATGGATCTGATTTCTCCTTGGGCTGAGTTGGAGCAGGCGCAAATACTGGAAAACCAGGCACTGGTGCATGACACCCTGGCCGAAGCCACGTTGGCAGAGATACCAGGCGGTTTGCTTCAGCTTTTACACTTTGAAGTTGCCAGTTTTCTGGAACACCAAGAACCACCACCCGTGCATTTGCTGGTACGCCACTGGCAACAGGCTGGCAAGCCGGAAAAAGCGTTGCCGTTGATGCTGCAGGAAGCTGACACGGCGTGCAGGGCCGGGAAATGCCTTGAAGAAATCACTTGGCTGGAGTTGGCGCTGCCATTGTTGGAGGCAGATGATGGTACCAATCAGGTTTTCGATATTCGCTACCGCTTGTTTTGCCGTTATCGTTTGGCCCGGCCGCTGTACTTGCTGGTGGGGCAGGTTGAGGCAATGGCTGTTTTGGCTGAGGGTGAGGTGCAGTATGCCTGGTTGACCATTGCGCAATCCGAACTGGCCCTACTTGAAGGTGATGCGGATACGGCAAGAGAACTGGCAGATGAAGCACTTGAAACAGCGTATCGGCTTGATCACCATGGCTTGATCTTTGATGCAACCAAAGCATTGACCAAGGTATTACAACATCAGGAATGCTATGACTTGGCGCTGCAGGAAGTCGACAAGGTACAAGGCATGTTGCGTATCTCCGATCATGCGCTGAATATAGACAGCGCATTGCACTATGCCATCGCATTGCTCGATGCGGATCGCTGCACGGAATGCTTGCTCTATGTGCAACATGCGATGCGGATGGAGTCCGAGCAATCCCATCAGGGTAACCGATTCCAGCTGTCGCTGGTGGCTGGCCATGCGGAATTCACGATGGGGGATGTTGCCAAGGCATTACAGCATTTCCGCTATGCTGATACGCTTCATTCAACCCACATGCCAGCCCCGAATATCTGGCAGGGACGGTACTCGTGCTATGCCGATATCTTGCGGCAGGCTGGGCATTTTCAGCAGGCATTGGCCATTCTTGAATTGGCACGCGCCCGTCAGATAGAAGTAGGAAGCGACCGCCAAGCACTGGATTGCTATGCGCTGGCACAGTTGTATTGGCAGTTGGGTCAACCAGCCAAAGCCAAGCCGTTGATGGAGGAAAGTCTGCGTATCCATGGCAAGAGCCCTTGCGTTGAAGCCCAAGGGTGGATTTTGCAAGCCCGTTTGAGTCTGGCAACACAGCAGGTGCCGCGCGCAGACTTATTGCAGCAGGCATTGGATATTCTGCCAGAGTCGGGAAAACGTAACCTGCGCATCATGGCATTATTGGCGCTGGCAGAGATTCCAAATCGCCCAGCCGCCTATCAGGAAGCGCGCCAAGCCTGGAAGATGGCACATGGCCACGATCTGTGGGGATTGCAGGCAGCTAGCCTAGCTGCCATGGCACGTGAGGCACTGAAACTGGGGCGGCGTGAGGAGGCGACCATGCATGCGCTGTCTGCAGTTGCGCTGTTACTGAACTATGTGCCGGGTGATATCTACCCGATGACAGTATGGCGCGAGGTGTATGAGGTACTGCAATCCCAGGCATATCAGGCCGCCGCTGACACTGCACTGGAATATGCCTCACGTTGGCTGGCCCGCGTTGCGGCGTGTGATGTGCCACTGGAGTACCGGGATTCCTTTTTCAACCGCAATCCTGATAACAAGTTGTTTTTGCATCTGGCGCGTTTTAGACAGCCATCAATCATGTGATTCAGTCGGCCAGCAGCCCGGTTTCGAGGGCGGGGTACTGTAAAATCAGTTTCAATTCTCGTTTCAAGCGAATAGAGGATAGCCGACGGGATTCGTCCATGAACGACAGCATGGCCGGGGCCAATCTGATGGCTGCTTCGCTGCGGCTGATCCGTGGTGGGCGGGGCAGGCCTTTGGTATCAGCTATGCGATCAAAATAGTCCCCCATTTTCATCTGATCATCGTCTACTACGTTATAGATTCGCAGACTGGTTCCCCGACACAATGTGGCGATGGCTGCTCGGGCCAGGTCGTGAGCGTGGATATGATTGCTGTAGCCGTCTTCTGAAGGTGACAACGTAGGCGAACCAGCGCGGATACGCTCAATTGGCAGACGACTGGCGGCATAAATGCCCGGTACGCGTAACAGACTGACGATGGCACCGGTGCGCTTACCCCAGCTGCGTAACTGCTGTTCAGCATCTAAGCGTCGCCAGGCTCGATCTGTTGCAGGATTGGGCCTACGTGTCTCATTTGCCCAAGCACCACCGCAATCGCCATAGACGCCGCTGGTGCTGATGTAGATCAGTCGCTGTGGTAAGATTCCACGTTTTGTCAACGCGTTAAGCAGGTGTCGGGTGCGTGGGTCTTGCCGGCCAGATGCTGGTGGTGGGGCGAAGTGGAATACGATATCCGCCAGTCCGGTAATCCGGCCTAATGTAGCCGGCTGATCCAGATCGCCAAGTAAAGGCGTGATGCCATTCTGGCGTAACCAACTGGCCTTTTCGGCCTGTCGGATCAAGCCATAAAGACGAAACCGCCCGCTCAATAAGCGGGCTATGCGCAGCGCAATGTCGCCGCAGCCAATGAAGAGCACTCGTTGCATAGCGCAAGTCTATAACGAAAACCGGGCGAAGCGCTCGTCCGGAGTTGAAGGAATGAATCAAGATGTCATGTAAGGTGACCGTCAAGCCTAGCGGGCATGAGTTTATCGTCAACGAGGGTGAAACCATCCTGGAGGCTGCGTTGCGCGAAAGCATCATGTTGCCCTATGGCTGCCGTAACGGCGCATGTGGTGCCTGCAAAGGCAAGGTGTTGGAAGGTACGGTGACTCATTCTGCCTATGCCGAAGCAACTTTGAGCAACGATGAGCGTGTCAAAGGTATTGCCCTGTTCTGCTGCGCCAAGCCGCAAGGCGACGTGGTGATCGAATCCAAAGAGATTGGTGCCGCCAAGGATATCCAGATCAAAACGCTGCCGTGCCGTGTGGAAAAGATCGAGAAAATCTCGCACAACGTTGCGGTATTGTCATTGAAGTTGCCAGCCAACGAACGTTTGCAGTTCATGGCAGGTCAGTACATCGACATCATCATGAAGGATGGCAAGCGTCGCAGCTTCAGTATGGCCAATGCGCCCCATGACGATGCCTTTATCCAGTTACATATTCGCCACATGCCGGGTGGTACCTTTTCCGAGTATGTGTGGAACACGATGAAGCCCAAGGAGATCATGCGTTTCCAGGGCCCGCTGGGAAGCTTCTTCCTGCGTGAGGATTCTGATAAGCCGATCATTTTTGTAGCCAGCGGTACAGGTTTTGCACCAGTGAAGGGCATTGTCGAGCACGCCATCAGGCACAATATCCAGCGGCCTATGACACTTTACTGGGGGGCTTACAACAAGTCCGACATTTACATGTATGACCTGCCGGAACAATGGGCACGCGATTATCCTCACTTCAAGTTTGTGCCGGTTCTGTCTGACCCAGTACCGGCAGACAACTGGCATGGGCGTATTGGTTTTGTGCATGCAGCGGTGCTGGATGATGTCACTGATTTCAGTAATTATCAGGTCTACGCCTGCGGTGCCCCAGTGATGGTGGAGGCTGCACACCGGGGCTTTACTGAGAAAGGCTTGCCGGAGGATGAGTTCTATTCCGATGCCTTCTTCCTGTCAAAGGATCTGAAACCAACCGGTGCATGATGTACTGGGGCTGATGGATGTAACGGCCGGGCAACCGGCCTTTTTCTATTTGGCTGTGGCGGACCTCTTGAACGGATTGCTTTCTGGCGCTTCTTCATGCTGAATCAGTTTCAGCATGGGTTTGACGAACTGATTGAGCAATGGTTGGCGATGTCGCAGCCACATCCGAATTGGTTCAGGTTGGCAGCCTAATCGGGCTTTGGGTTCCAGAGCAGTACGGCCGAACGAGATTTGTTTGCAGCCAAAGGCAATGGATTGGGCGATGGCAGCGTGCAGTAGCCGTAAATAGATTGGTAAACCCTCGGCTGCTGCATCTCGGTCAAAGCCAATATGGTAGGCATAGGCCATTTCGCCGTCTTTTAGTGTGGCGATGAAGCCCAGTAATTTCCCGTCGCGCTTGATCACGGTGAAAATCACCCGCTCTGTCCCAGTGGCCGCCAGTGAAGGCCAGTATTCTGGGCGCAATGTGAATGGACGAAGGCTGGCATTGCCGTGCACTTGTAGATAGAGTGCCTGGATTCGGTTGGCATGGTTGGCGACATCTGTCAGGGTTTCGACCGTGCAGCCCGATTTGTCGATGGGTTCCAGCACCTGGTTCTTCACTGCACTACGGTATTTGGACACCATGCTGCCCAGGTAGTCGGCGTGGCTCTTCCAGGCTGGGTCTAGCGTCAGCAACATGTTTGGCTCGGTCTCAATGGCACCATAACTTAGCTTGCCCAAGGCCTTACTTTGCAAATACGCTTCGTTCGGCATGTCTTTCACCAACACGATATTGGTTTGTCCGGCGATTTTTTCCGCACGCCGTACACGGTAGAGTGCTTCGGCAATGGCTGGCCAGATATCCGTAGGGTCCACGTCTTCTGCAAATGCTGCTGCGTGCATGCCATACGTCAGCAAATTGCCGCAGACCAGAACCCGCTGAGTGACTGACTGTTCCAACTTGCGCTTGCCTTTCAGCAAGGCACTGAAACCGGGCACGATAGTGTCGTCACCGGCTTCCCGCAATTGTGCCAAACTGATTTTGACAATCTGCATGCATACCGCCGCCACCGGGCCTTCATCGTCGTAAATCAGCGCGTACTTGGGCTCCAGATTGTCCGGGCCCACCTGTTCCAGCAACGTCAGGTACTCAGTCGAAAAGAAATAGCTGTCGTCCGTGGTAATGGCCGCCCAAGCTGCCTGGTTCAGTTGGGCGATTCGATCCGCGAGGGCAATGTGAAATGTCGTAGGCTTGCGCAGGCGGCGATGTTCGGCAATTCGTCGGGTGAGCTTGCTGGTGAGTCTTCGCATGGACTGCCTCTCGGTTCGGGTAAACGCGGCTAATATATGTTGGTGGTAAGTCGGCGTTGAATCGCGCGTCACCAAGGTAATCGTGGAATGTATCGACGATGTCGGGTCTGGACAACAAAAAAGCCGGTGTAAACCGGCTTGGTTACAACGGCGGGCAAGTGCAAATCGTGTCACAAGGCACCCTGATCATTATTCGCAACTTGGGTGCTTATTGCTTTTCGGACGGCTGATTTTTGGCCGGTTCTGGCTTGGGCAAGTAAAGTGGCCCTTTGAAACCACAGGCAGACAGAAGAGCCAACAAAGTCAGGGTGCAAATCAGGCGCATGATAATGGGTGTTTATGGCAGAATCGAAATCTTAGCAGAATTTCCCACCATGATGACCGGGCCGAACCAACTGGTCGCGATTGCAATGTTGAACCCCGTGTCAGTCAATCTGTTGATCCTTTCCTGTGCTATGTGGACTGAATACCATGAATGAATCCGATTTTCTTGATGCGGCTGAAGCCGTTTTCGATCGTATTGAAGCAGCCATCGATCGCAGTGGGCTCGATATTGAGTGCAATCTGAATGAGTCAGTAATGGAGCTTGAGTTTGATGACGGCACCAAGATCATCATTAATCGTCACACGCCCAACCGCGAACTGTGGATTGCTGCCAAAAGTGGTGGTTTTCATTATGCCTGGCGTGATGATACATGGCGCAATACGCGTGATGGCAGTGAGTTTTTCGCGAGCCTTGGGCATTTGATCAGTCAATATGCCGGCGAGTCGTTTCAATTTTGATGTTTGACTGGGCACTGCTGGGATTGTTTGCCTCAGCCTTCCTGTCGGCGACGGTGTTGCCTGGCAATTCGGAGCTGGCATTGCTGGCATATTTGAAATTCGTACCGCAGCAAGTGGTGTTGGCAGTTACTGTGGCCACTGCCGGCAATACGTTAGGCGGGCTGAGTTCCTATTGGTTGGGTCGATTTGCCCCGCCGCCTGCAGAGGGTAAATCGCTGTCATGGCTGCGTCGCTATGGTGCTACTGCTTTGTTATTGTCCTGGGTGCCAGTCGTAGGAGATGCCCTGTGTATAGGTGCCGGCTGGCTGCGACTAAAGGCGTTTCCAGTGGCCATGATGTTGCTGATTGGTAAGGCTGTACGATATGTTGCGATTGCATATGCGATAATGTGAAATCCCTGTCAACCGTATTGTTTTTCTGAAATTTTTTTCAAAGAAAACGATCGATTCCGGTAAAATTAACCCCTTTCCTTGTGCTTTGCAGCAATCGTCAGACCCACACATGAACGCTAGACTGCGCGAAATTCCGTATAACTACACCTCTTTTTCCGACCGAGAAATTGTCATTCGCCTGTTGGGTGAATCAGCATGGCAGCAACTGGACCACCTGCGTGCCGAACGCAAGACCGGCCGATCTGCCCGCATGTTGTTCGAAGTGTTGGGCGATATCTGGGTGGTGCAGCGTAACCCTTACCTGCAGGACGATTTGCTGGAAAATCCCAGGCGACTGGTTGCATTGGTTGAAGCCATGCGCCATCGCATCGGCGAGATCGAAAAACGGCGGCAGGGTAATCCGCAGGTTGGTGCATTGTTGAAGGCGGCAGATGAAGCTGTCGGCCGTTTCCATATGTGGTTCGCGGAGATCAAAACCCTGCGGGCCAGCATTCTCAAGCGCATGGATCACATTACTCGCCGCGACAATATCCTTTTCGATGGCTTGGCGCGGGTGTCACATGTAACGGATGCCACGGACTGGCGTGTCGAATATCCATTCGTGGTGCTGAGCCCAGATACCGAAGATGAAATTGCATCGCTGGTGAAAGCCTGTATCGAACTGGGGCTGACCATCATCCCACGTGGTGGCGGTACGGGATACACGGGTGGCGCAGTGCCGCTGACCCCCTTCTCGGCAGTGATCAACACAGAAAAACTCGACCACCACAATGGTGCCGAATATATCGAGCTGCCTGGCCTGGAAGGCAAACGCGCCACCATTCAATGTGGTGCGGGTGTCGTCACTGCCAGGGTTAGCGAAGCTGCATCTGCCAATGGGCTGGTGTTTGCAGTCGATCCTACTTCGGCAGAAGCATCCTGTATTGGCGGGAACGTTGCCATGAATGCGGGCGGCAAAAAGGCCGTGTTGTGGGGAACTGCGCTGGATAACCTAGCCTCTTGGCGTATGGTTGATCCGAGTGGAAACTGGGTGTTTGTCGAGCGCTTGGCACACAACTTCGGCAAGATTCACGATGTGGAATTGGCACGTTTCCGCGTCACTCGCTTTAAAGAAGATGGCAAGACCAAGCTGAGCGAGGAAATGCTTGAGATTCCCGGTCGCCAGTTCCGCAAGGTTGGCCTCGGGAAAGATGTAACTGATAAGTTCTTGGCGGGTTTGCCCGGGGTGCAGAAGGAAGGGACCGACGGCATTATTACGTCGGCGCGCTTCGTGCTGCACAAGATGCCGGCACATACGCGTACAGTCTGTCTGGAGTTCTTCGGCGAGGTGTCGCGTGCTACACCAGCAATCGTCGAAATCAAGCATTACCTAGATGCCCACCCGCAGGTTCAATTAGCGGGGCTGGAGCATCTGGACTGGCGCTATGTCCGTGCGGTGGGTTATGCCACCAAGGCCAAATCTCGTGGTCGGCCAAAAATGGTGCTGATTGCCGACATCGTTTCTGATGACGAAGGTGCTGTGGGCGAAGCTGCTTCGCAAGTGGTCAAACTGGCCAATGCCCGTGCGGGTGAAGGATTTATTGCGGTCAGTCCCGAAGCACGTAAGAAGTTCTGGCTTGATCGTGCTCGTACAGCGGCAATTGCCAAGCACACCAATGCGTTCAAAATCAATGAAGATGTGGTGATCCCACTTGATCGGTTAGGTGACTATTCGGACGGTATCGAGCGGATCAACATCGAATTGTCGACTGCGAACAAGTTGAAGTTGCTGGACCAGCTCTCGGCTTTCTTCAGCGGTGATTTGCCTGTTGATGATGGTGACGCGGGGGTAGTAGGACATGACGAATTGATTGGTGATCGTCGTGATGCCGCGTTGAGGCTAATTGCCAGTGTTCGCGAGCGGTGGCAATGGATTGCCGAAAATCTCGATTCTGCGTTTGAGATGTATACCACCGGCTATCCCAATGCCACATTGGAGCGCGAACTATCCGGTGACGAAATGCCGCAGAGCGTATTCCACGCCATGCGCGACATGATCTTGCGCGTATCCTGGAAACGTGAACTGCTGGCCGACCTGGAGGCGATATTCTCTGGCAAGACGGATGAGACCATTCGTAACAAGCTGCACAAAATTCATGGCAAGGTACTGCGTGGCCGGGTGTTTGTGGCACTCCATATGCATGCTGGTGATGGCAATGTGCATACCAACTTACCGGTTAACTCGGATGACTATGAGATGCTGCAGACGGCGCATCATGCCGTGGCGCGCATCATGGTACTGGCACGTAGTTTGAACGGCGTGATTTCGGGTGAGCATGGCATTGGCATCACCAAGCTGGAATTCCTGACGGAAGACGAATTGCGCCCGTTTGTCGAATACAAACGGCGTATCGATCCGGAAGGTCGTTTCAATAAAGGCAAGCTATTGCCAGGTGCCGATTTACGTAATGCCTATACTCCGTCGTTCGAGCTGCTGGGGGTGGAGTCGCTGATTCTGGCACAGTCCGACATCGGCAAGATCGCTGATTCAGTGAAGGATTGTCTACGCTGTGGCAAATGCAAACCGGTGTGTAACACCCACATTCCACGAGCCAATCTGTTATATAGCCCACGTAACAAGATTCTGGGTGTCGGTTTGCTGACCGAAGCCTTCCTGTATGAAGAGCAGACCCGGCGTGGTGTATCGCTGAAGCATTTTGACGAACTGTCGGATGTCGCGGACCACTGTACGGTATGTCACAAGTGCGTCAATCCCTGTCCGGTGAAAATCGATTTTGGCGACGTGTCGGTCGCCATGCGCAACTTCTTGCGTCGAACCGGCAACAAGAAATTCAACCCAGGTGCGGCAGCAGCCATGGCATTCCTGAATGCCAAAGACCCGGCGACCATCAAGTTCATTCGCAAGGGCATGATTGAATGGGGTTTCAAAGCGCAGCGTGCTGGTTACAAGCTACTGGGTCATTTGGCCAAGCCACAGCTGGCTGCGCCACCTTCCACTGTAGGTAAGTCGGAGGTGAAGGCTCAGGTGATCCATTTTATCAACAAGCCGATGCCGGGGAAGCTGCCCAAAAAGACTTCCCGTGCTCTGCTGGATATTGAAGATGCCAGCATCGTGCCAGTGATTCGGGATCCGCAAAAAGCCAGCGATGACCAGGATGCAGTGTTCTATTTCCCAGGTTGTGGCTCGGAGCGTCTGTTCAGTCAGGTCGGGTTGGCTACACAGGCCATGCTTTACCATATTGGTACGACGACCGTCTTGCCCCCAGGCTACCTTTGCTGTGGCTATCCACAGACGGCAGGTGGTAACGAAGACAAGGGTCAAGCCATCACGACTGAGAACCGGGTACTGTTTCACCGTGTTGCCAATACGTTGAATTACTTGGATATCAAGACCGTTATCGTATCATGTGGTACCTGTATGGATCAGCTCGCCAAGTATCAGTTCGAGCAGATCTTCCCGGGCTGTCGCCTGCTGGATATTCACGAATATCTGCTGGAAAAGGGTGTGAAGCTGGAAGGGGTGAAAGGGATGAAGTATATGTATCACGATCCTTGCCATTCGCCAATGAAGACGTATCAACCGCTGAAAGTGGTCAATGAGTTGATGGGTGACAAGGTGGCGTTGACGGAACGCTGCTGTGGCGAATCAGGTACTTTGGCAGCGACTCGACCAGATATTTCGACCCAGGTTCGTTTCCGTAAACAGGAAGAATTGGAAAAGGGTGCACAGCGTATTCGCAACGAAACACCGGAAGCTCAAGTAAAGGTGCTGACATCCTGTCCGGCCTGTTTACAGGGGTTGAGCCGTTATCACGACGATATCGGCGCTGATGCCGATTACATTGTGGTGGAAATGGCAAAGGCCATTCTGGGTGAGGACTGGATGCCAAATTACATTGAAAAGGCCCGTCACGGCGGAATCGAGCGGGTATTGCTGTAAGCAGACACGATGTCATATAGCATTCAAAGCCAGTATGGATCAGGTTTCGATATGATCCATACTGGCTTTGCTGTATGTGTTTCTGCAACATTCTATCACTTTGAACGGCAACTTCTCTGCACATGCCAAGTGTGATCCGCTCCCTGCCTGTTTGGGTAACTGTCGTGACGATTGCAGGCTTGGCACTGGGTTTCAGTTTGCCTACGACACGTATCGACTTTTTTGCCTTTTACCCGGCCATTGGCTGGCGGAATGATTGGTGGCGATGGTTGACAGCCAGCTTGGTGCATCTGAACACCTGGCATCTACTGGCCAATCTCGCTGGTTTATTGGTGTGTGGGTGGGTGGCTGCGGCACGCGGGATAAACTGGGCTTTTCCGCTGATGTTGATTGCGATAGCGCTGTCGGTATTGCTAGGTTTGGGTTGGGGATTTCCTGGTGTTGAGTGGTACGTAGGGTTATCTGGTGCCTTGTACGGTGTGTTTGCCTGGCTGGCGCTGGAGTACGTGATCTGTCCAACCCAGCTTGGGCAACGTGGGGTGGGGTTGCTATTACTGGTCGGAGGGTTGGTAAAGGTAGGGTGGGATATGCACCAGCCAGCCACGACAGTCGGCTGGTTGCATATCGTACCCATACCAGCAGCACATTTGTGTGGATATGCGGCTGGTATTGGGTTGGGCCTGTTGGTCTATTCCTGGCGTCGTGGTCGATAAGTACCGGCTGCCAGTCCCGCTAAACCGATCAGTGCTAACCAGTCCATTGAGCCTCCTCCACCGCTACTGCCGGATGATGGCGAGGTGATGGTGACTTGGGTGGTGGTGGTGCGTTGCTCCCCAGCACTATCTGTAATCTGCAGTGATACGGTTACAGTGCCTGGCCCTGTAGCTCTAAAGGAGGTCGTCTGGTTGTCGTCACTGGTCAGTGCCGTCACAACACCGCCGCCATTGACCAATAGCCATTTGTATGAGGCTACATTTCGTCCGCTAGCGACCGAACTACCCGTGGATTCCAAGGTGATGGTCTCACCGGCTGTGCCCGTTGTTGGGCTGACAACGCGCACTTGTGGAGCCAGAGCAGCCGTGACTGATCCTTTTGCATCCAGCATGCCCGCACCACAAGTTGTGGTGGTGCAGTTGCATTGTCCAGCATTGGGCTGACCAGACGAGACAACTGTGGGGCAACTGGGAAGCACTGGATCTTGTGGAAAGGCACGTGCAGCTGACTTGATACGTTGAATGATGTCATCCGTACCCAGTCCTGGGTGGGCACCCAACATCAACGCGGCAACACCTGCAACTTGTGGTGCAGCAAAGCTGGTACCAACTGATGCTTCATTCTGGTTGAAGGTGTAACTGCTGTTCTTGGGGCCTTCAGTGCCATCGTTCGAAGTACTGCTGATCGGGTACAAGCAAGGCCCGCCAGTGGTGTTCACACAGTTGCCGCCTGGCGCAGAGATGCCCACTTCGGGGCCGATACTACCAAATCCCACTTTGGCACCGTTATGGCGCAGGCCACCAACCGCCAGTACACCTGGACAATTACCAGGTGAATCGACTGGTCCTGATTCGTTACCTGAAACTGATACGACCAATACGCCTCTGGCACTCAGTTGCTTGACGGCATCCTGATAGGCAGCACTACAACTGTCCTGGCCACCTAGGCTGAGATTGAGCACCTTGGCCGGATTTGGGTTGGTTGGTACACCGGCGACGGAAATACCCCCTGCCCACAGCATGCCCGCGATAATGTCATCATCGTAGCCGCCGCATTTACCCAATACCCGTACAGGTAATAGGCGGGCACCCCAATTGACACCTGCAACCCCCATTGCGTTGTTGGTGCTGGCACCGACAATGCCAGCCACTTTTGTGCCATGCCATGAACTAGGGGTTTCCTTCTTGATGGGACAAGATTGAAAGAATGGATTGGCCAGGTCTGCCAACGTTATGTTGTCCCCTGGGTCCGATGCATCGCTGTCCCGGCCATCCCCATCGTTCGCAACCAGCGCTGTCGAAATGAAGTCATAGCCCGGCAACAATCGTGCGGACAGATCAGGGTGCTCAAAACGGATACCCGTATCAAGCACTGCAACCACGATGTTGGCGTTGCCGGTCGTGATGTCCCAGGCTCCCGTTGCATTGATTGCAGCCAGCTCAGTGGATTGCAGGTACCATTGTGAGTTAAAGAACGTATCGCTTGGTATCGCTTTGGGGTACTTGCGTTCGCTGGGGACTGCATATTCCACATCGCCTTGTGCCGCAAAGCGCGCGGCCAGCGTGGCTGATGAAACACCGGCTGCGCGTATCACCTGTAGCTGTGGTGCCAAGTCAACTGTTGCGATCTGGTTGGTACCGGCGATCTGGGCGAATTTGGTTTGTTTGTCAGTGGCGGACTGTGCCATTTTCAACAGGGTCGATGTCGATTTGAATTTGACAATCACGCGGCCTTCTGAAGAGGAGGCGTTATCAGCGGCGTAAAGCGGTGTGTTCACCGGTAGAAGGCAACAGAGCCCGGCTAAAAAGGTAAACGCTGATTTCATGGAATCGGGTTTCCGTACTAAGGTCAAAGGGCAGCGGCGCCATTCCAGAACGGCCAGTAAAAATCGCATCGTGGTCGTCGTAGTGTGACCATAGCAGATGGGTTTTTCTAGCCGCTTTGTATCTGCGGCGGCGCAGGGACATGTATTTTAACGATAGCATGTCTGTTTGCGTATTGTCGGAACGACAAAGTCATATTCGTTGAAGGCGGGAAAACGCCCGCAGCTGGACGTGATCTCGGGTAAAATATTCGAATGTAATATTTTCTGGTGCAGTACATCGTACTGGAAACATAACTAAATCAACAAGGATCAGGTATGTCATTACGCATCATCACCACTGGCGGCACTATCGACAAAATCTACTTCGATGCCAAGAGCAGCTATGAAATCGGCGACCCGATGGTCAGCGCGATTCTGGCTGAAGGCCTGGTGACCGTGCCGCACACCGTGCAATCCATCTTGAGGAAAGACAGCCTTGAGCTGACCGATGACGACCGCCAACTGATTTACGATACGGTGGTTGCCGCGCCTGAGCGCTACATTGTGATCACGCACGGTACCGATACCATGCCGGTGACCGCAGCCAAATTGAAAGCGATCCCCGGTAAGACGATCGTCTTGACTGGGGCTATGTCACCTGCTCGTTTTCGTGAAACCGACTCCATCTTCAACATTGGATGTGCGGTCGCTGCGGCACAAGCATTGCCAGTGGGTGTCTATATCACTATGAATGGTCGTATTTTTGAGGCGGGCAAAGTACGCAAGAATCTTGAGCTGGGGCGTTTCGAGGCAACGGAGTAAGCCATGTTGCTGAACCAGGTCACGATTGGTACGGAAAATGTACCGGTCTTGTTGCAGTTTTACCAAAAATTGGGTTTTCAAATCATTGTCGATAACGCTCCACGTTACGTGCGTATGTTGTGCCCGGACGGCGATGCAACCTTATCGCTGGAGCACGAGACTGCAGCGCGGCCTGGCAGTATCACGCTGTATTTTGAATGCTTGGTACTGGATGCATTGGTGGCTCATTTGCAGGCTGAGCATATTGCATTTGATCATGGTCCGGTTGACCAAACTTGGTTGTGGCGGGAAGCACGACTGCGCGATCCGGATGGTAACCGGCTATGCTTGTTTCAAGCTGGTGAAAATCGTATCAATCCACCGTGGCGTGTGAAGGAATCCTGATGGCTTGTGAGTTATGTGAACAACCTGGCGGTGAACTGCTGTGGCAGGATGAGCGTTGTCGGGTAGTCCGGGTGGCTGATGCCGACTATCCCGGTTTTTGTCGGGTCATTTGGTCAGCTCATGTCAAGGAAATGACGGATTTGCCGATTGTTGACCAACAACATTTGATGCGGATCGTGCTATTGGTCGAACAGGCAGTACGAGATGTGTTGACGCCAGAGAAAATCAATCTGGCCAGTCTGGGTAATATGACGCCTCATCTACACTGGCATGTCATTCCACGGTTTGCGGATGATCGCCATTTTCCCAGTCCTGTCTGGGCGCCGCCAGTCAGGGAGCATGCACCGTGCAGCTTACCAACAGGTTGGCAACAGGCATTGCGTGATGCACTATTGCATTACCTGAATTAACCCATTGTTTTGATTGCCAGGGCATCATCATGGAAGATTTCATTAATCTCCCCACCATCAGTACCAGCATGACACCGGATTTTGTCGATGCGCGCACGTGCCGGCAATGGTTGGCGTTGCTGCCAATGATCAATGTGCCACAAGCCCATTTCGAGCTATTGGATGCCTTGGTGAAATTCAACCGGGTGCAGCTGCCAGCACTGGATCGATTGAAGACACTGGAGTTGTTGCGCGAAACCATCGCCTACCTAAACGATGCCAATGCCAAACGATATGCAGGTCGCGCGTTGCCAATGACCAGTGGGGAGCGCGACATCTGGCAAGCAAATGTCCAGCTGTGGCGGGTGATGAGTGATAGTTACAAGCATTGCCTGAAAGCCGCGCTGGACGGCGACGAGACAGTGACCGAGTATACCGCGCTCAGCAATCAGCGCAGCCTGCGTTATCTGGGTCTGGCATTGCGCGAGTATGCGCTGGCATATCAAGAAATCCCGCAGGAAGTCTGGGAGGATTTCCATAGCATGTTCCGTGTAGCTGAACGTGGTCATGCTTTGCGGGCGGTGAAGGATTCCATGAATACCCAGGCACCGGCGTCCAGTTGTACTGCTGTCTATGTCCAAGCCTTGCTGCTGGATGTCGCCAAGCCATCTGGCAGCTCGATCAAACAGATTGTCTGGCTGGATAAACTGCTGGATCGTTGGGCGAACTATGTCACAGTACATCTCGAACCACCACCATCCAGCCCAACCAAGATCATGGTGGATACAGGTGCTGGTGGGGTGTTGTATCGTGAGACCGAACTGAAAGGTAGCGCACGCTATCTGGATACCAGCCAGTTGGCCAAAAGCCTCAGCAAGCGCATCAAGTTGTTGCGTATGGGCGAGACACCAGCCCAACTGGGTTTGGGTGAAGATTTCCCTGGTGATGTGTGTGAGCCATTATTGCTCAATTGTTATCAACAATGGTGTAAAGGGGGCGAAGAACGCAATTATCAGCGGCGTGTTATCAAGGGTTCGGTTGAGGTGGCGTTGACGGTACCAGCTGTTCACTATTTCATCAGTGGCGAAGCTTTTGAACAGCCACTCAAACCACAAGAGATCCGCGGCCAATCGCTCGAAGCTTTTCAGATATTCGGTCATGCTGCTGAGAGTGCGGTACGTACAGTGGCGACTGGTGTCGGTTTCCCATCCGAGCGCTGGGATGTTTTTGACCAAAGTGCGCTGGGTTATGGACTGGCGAAAACGGTGGGCACTGGGGAACGTGTTCAACACAACCAAATGGTCGGCATCCGCGCTGAAGAAGGGGCGGACATGTTGGTGGGTGCGTTCCGTTGGGTAATCCAGACCGCAGATAACCGATTGCTGGTTGGCATTCGCATGATGCCGGGTATCCCTAAAGCGGTGTCAGTGCGTGCCACGGGCCTTAGTCCATCGGGCGCCAATCTCTATGTGCAAGCTTTGTTGCTACCCGGAGTGGCGGCATTGCGCTCGGAGGTCAGCCTGTTGCTGCCACCCGGCTGGTTCCGTCAAAGCCGTATTCTGGAAATGCTTCAGGATGGCAAAACACGCCGTGTGAAACTGTTGGCGATGTTGGAGCGAGGCTCTGATTTCGAGCGAATCACATTCGAAATGTTGCCCTGACCAGACACCGGTCTATTTGAAACGTATTGTATTACCTTGCTCTGGTCGGGGCGGGGTGATGCTTACCCGTCGCCTCCGTGACTCGATAAACAGAATACCCCTCTCAGTTTGGACTGCCAATACTGAATGCTACGATAGCAAACGGTATCAGGCTTCGCCGTGCAGATCACTTGTAAAGTCTGCAAAACCTCGCCAAGATTGGCGTTTGGGTGGGATTGGCCCGCCTGACTTTCCAATCTCAATCAGCGAGCCAACATGTCCAAAGCCATTCAATTATCCCAGACCGGTGGGCCGGAAGTTATGCAATGGATCGACGAAACACTTGGAGATCCTGGGCCAGGTGAGGTGCGTGTACGTCACCATGCGATTGGCCTGAATTACATTGATGTCTATTTCCGTACCGGGGTCTACCCATCTCCAACGCTACCGACAGGGCTGGGTAAAGAAGCCGCAGGTGTTGTAGAGGCAATAGGGCCCAATGTCACGTTGGTCGACGTGGGTGATCGGGTTGCGTACGCGGGCGGGGCAAATGGCGCATACTGTGATGTGCGCATCATACCTGAGAGTCAGTTGGTCAGATTACCGGATGGAATTGGTTTTGATACCGCCGCTGCCGCAATGTTGAAAGGGTTGACTGCCCAGTACCTGTTACGTCGTACTTACAAAGTACAGCCGGGTGATACGGTGTTGATTCATGCGGCGGCAGGTGGTGTTGGTCTGATTGCTTGCCAGTGGGCCAAGGCGTTGGGGGCAACGGTCATCGGTACGGTAGGTTCAGACGAGAAAGCAGCATTGGTCAAAGCCCATGGCTGCGATCATCCCATTGTCTATACGCGTGAGCATTTCCCGTCACGGGTCCGTGAATTGACGGATGGGGACGGGGTGCATGTCGTTTACGATTCCATTGGCAAGGATACGTTTCTGGATTCGATCGATAGCTTACGTCCGTTGGGCATGATGGTCAGTTTCGGGAATGCATCCGGGATGGTGGAATCATTCTCGCCACAAATACTGGCACAGAAAGGGTCACTGTTTCTCACCCGGCCCGTGCTGTTCAGTTATACCGCCAAGCGTAGCGATCTGGAAGAGATGGCCGCTGAGCTGTTTGCCGTACTGGCAAATGGGACAGTCAAAGTGGAAATCAACCAACGTTACTCACTGGTAGATGTAGCTCAGGCACATCGTGACCTGGAAGCACGACGTACAACCGGATCCACTATTCTGATTCCATGATGTTCCGGTATGCGGAATAAAAAATGCCATTGTGGCAGCGCCGCATGCCAAGTATGTCTTCCTTGGAGTAATGTTTCCTGATCACAAGCTGATGGCATGTCTCAGCATGTCTAAGCAATTCGGTGAGAGCATGGTTGTGTACTGCATAGCGGAACACGGCCGTGATGGCTCATCCTGGTGTTCCGAACCGGATCCGATCTAGGAGACTTGTCATGTCTGCTGTTCCTGCTGTTCGAAATGGCGCCCAGGCGCTGGTGGACGCCTTACTCATCCATGGCGCCGATACAGGTTTCTGTGTGCCAGGTGAAAGCTACCTGGCGGTACTGGATGCGCTTTACGATGTACGTGAACGATTCAAACTGATCGTATGTCGGCAGGAAGGTGGGGCTGCGTATATGGCCGACGCCTATGGCAAGCTGACAGGTAAACCCGGTATTTGCTTTGTCACCCGTGGGCCGGGTGCCGCCAATGCCAGTGTTGGCTTACACACTGCATTTCAGGATTCCAGTCCGATGATTCTATTCATCGGTCAAGTCGCGCGGGATGCACTTGAGCGTGAAGCATTTCAGGAGTTGGATTACCGACGTATGTTCGGGCAGCTGGCAAAGTGGGTGGCACAGATCGATAATGCCCGCCGTATTCCGGAATTTCTCTCCCATGCCTTCCATATCGCAACCAGCGGGCGTCCAGGCCCGGTTGTGCTGGCCTTGCCGGAGGACATGCTCAATGATCCATGCGATGTTGCGCAACCACAGCCATATCGACGTATTGCTGCTGCACCACCGCCAGCTGCCATGGCGGAACTGCACAGCCGCCTTTGCCAAGCCAAAAGACCGGTGATGATTGTCGGTGGCCGTGGCTGGACAACCCAAGCGTGCGCCGATTTACAGCAGTTTGCCGAGCAGTGGCAATTACCGGTTTCGTGTGCATTCCGCTATCAGGACTTGTTTGACCATAGCCATCCAAACTATATCGGTGATGTTGGATTGGGTATCAACCCCAAGCTCAAGGCTCGTTTGCAGGAGGCTGACCTGGTCATTACCGTGGGGGCCAGATTGGGTGAATCAACTACCAATGGCTATGTTTTGTTCGATATCCCTCGTCCGGCACAAACTCTGGTACATGTGCACGCAGGTGCTGAAGAGCTGGGTCGGGTCTATGCAGCGGATCTGCCAATCAATAGTGGTTATCCGGAATTTTTCGCAGCCGCTTTGAATCTGCAGCCACCGGCCAGTTTGCCATGGGGGGATAACGTGCCCGGCAATCGGCAAATCTATTTGGATTGGAGTGAGCCTGGGCGGGTCCCCGGGGCAGTACAGATGGGGGACATCATGTGCTGGTTGCGTGAACGGCTGCCTGCAGATGCGATTGTGACCAATGGGGCTGGCAACTACGCGATTTGGTTACATCGCTTCTATCGATATCGACAGTTTGGTACGCAGCTTGCACCGACCAATGGTTCAATGGGTTATGGCGTACCTGCCGCAGTTGCTGCCAAGATTACACAGCCAAGTCGTACCGTGGTGGCTTTTGCCGGTGATGGCTGCTATATGATGAACGGGCAAGAGCTGGCTACCGCAGTCAAATACGGTGCCAGTGTGATATTCATTGTGGTCAACAATGGCATGTTTGGCACCATCCGTATGCATCAGGAACGGGAATACCCGGAACGAGTGATGGCCACCTCATTGGTCAACCCGGATTTTGTCGCGTTGGCCAAAGCCTATGGCGCTCATGGTGAATTGGTGACAGAGACTGGCCAGTTTGCCGTGGCATTTGAACGTGCACTGACTGCTGGAAAGCCGGCATTGATCGAGATACAGGTCGACCCTGAAGCCATTACCCCCAACACGACCATCAATCAACTTCGTGGTAAACGATAGGTCATGGTAATGACGAAGGATCAACCTGAGTATGCGATAGATTGATATACGGTAGACGAGGTAAGTTCGCTTTGGCCCGGAACGGTATTCTTCGGCGGTAGCCGAATTTCCGATTGGCACTGATGGGTGGTGAGGCCGGGCCAAGGCTGATAGATGTTGGTGTGAGTATGCCAAGCATGTTGTATTGGAGATGTTAGTTAATCCAACCGTAAGTGATTGACCTCAAAACCAGCGACGACGTGACGTCTTGGTACTCAGCATGCCAATTAATCCTAGCCCGATCATCGCGATGGTCCCGGGTTCCGGTACCGTGAACTGATCGACGGTCATTCGAACTGTTGTCAAATAGAAATTCCCGTTCCGATCATTTGGGTCATTCATGTTGAAACCACTCAGATCCCATTGATATTGTTCGCCATTCAGTCCGAATAATGGTAGTTCGGTAAACACATCAAAGAACGATTGGATGGTACCGCCGTGTTCATTACCGTACCCATCGGTCATGGTGGCATTGGTCATTTGTGCATTGGTAGGGAGTGAGTCCAGATTACCGATATCATCACCCGTCGCCATAAAAAACGGGATATCAATGAAACTACCAAAATTAGGTGGTTGTGGAATGTGGATCACCGCCGGAAAAATGTTCCACAGATGTGTTGTGATGATCTGATCAATAACGAAGGTTTCCCGATTCAATCGTGTATAGGTACCTGCACGGTCTCCCCAATCGGGGGCGTGTAGCGTGATCGTCATTCGGCTCCTGAATTCATTGTGCCCAATGACGGTGACTTGCACGCCTTTGTCTTCGATAGCAATTGCTTCAATCAACCCCGCCTGTACTGACGATACCGCACAGCTGACTGCCATTGCGACTACTGAAATTCGCATTACCTTGGAGAAGGTAGTACGAGGAGTGGATGCGACTGTTTTCATCATCTTGCCTCCTGGAAATTAAATAGTTCGAACTATGACAATTTGCGCTGATGGAAATATCCACCTGGCAAGCAGCAAATAAGTTGCTACTCGTCAGGAAAGAAAGCACATCACATGCCTATTTTTTGAATTATTTTAAAATTCATATAAAACAATGACTTGACTTTATTTTTTTGCGTATTTTGGTGAAGGGTACATGAGGTTTCAAGGGTAGTGTAAAAATATCTGAATCAATTGGATTTTCAGGTGAGTTGGTAAATTAGACCGGTCATATTGAAATGGTGTGATTGGGTCGAATGGGTCGATGATGATTGTGTGATTTTGGATTGGAAAATGGGGCAAGTCGCGTTCGTTGGTATGTTTCAATGTTAGATCGTTACTTGAAGAGGCCATGCCATTCCCACCTGACTATGGGTCATCCAGGTTCGATTGGAATGGTGTGAATAACCAAAATGCTTGAACGGGACGAATCCGATCTAGCCTGGTATGGGGGCTATCTCTGCTGGCAATTGCGACCACATGCCCCGGTAGTATTCACGATCAGCACGTGACAGTTCTGGCAACAGTCCCTGCAGCCGTTGCAAGGCGGCGTGTGCAACGTGTGGCTGGGCAGCGTGGGCGCTGTACCAGGCTCGCTCAAACAGTAGGGCACACACTTGGCTGACGGGATAACGTCGCCGGCCGCTGTCGTGCTCTTGTAGATAGCTGGCCGCTATATCATGCCAACCACCCTGCTGCGGGAGCGCATCTGCAAAAGGCCGTGCCCAGTCGCGTAATGCAGTGGGTGGCCATGGCGCATAGCACTGGAAATCGGAAAATGACGGGCGTGATGAGGTATTACAATGGCCTCGCGCAATTCGCATCAAATAAAGCGGATTCCAGGCCGAATGATGACTCAATCCACTTTGTTGGCAAAGCCATTCACTGAATGCAATACGTTGCACAGCTTGTGGGGTTGGGTCGGGCCCATCAATCAACTTGGCACAGTGCAACAACCAGCACGCCATCCCGAGATTGGCTGCTCCTTGTTGGGCCGCATCCATTGAGTTGGATTCGAATGCCGCCATCAAGCTGGTTTCAAAATGTTGTAGCGATTGCCGAGCCCAGTCTGTGGCGGCTAAGTCAGTGGGGAAGGCCAGTGCGCGGGTTCGCAGCACAAGTGCGGACAAGTTGTGCCATTCGAAACGGATTTGTGGGTGATAGCGTAACAGCCCAGTCAAATTGGGGCTGCCATGCAACTGAGCCAGCAACGTAGTGGCCAGCCCGAAGTCTCGTTGATCGTAAGCGCACCACGCCGCGAGGATCTGTTCCATGGCATCCAGAAAATCATGTCCGGCCACTTGTTTGTTTCGTCGTTGTTCCCGTAATTGGCGCAGTAGTCGTCTTGCCTGCCTTCCATCTCCCAGGCGTCGCCATACTCCTGCCTGAGCCAATAGCACATGGGCTTCCTGGGCTGAATCGATTGCCAGTTGATGGGCTGTTTTAAGGGCGGTCAGTGCGGTCATTTCCCCCTCACCCTGCACGGGTGAGGCTAGGCGTCCCAAACGGCTAGCTTGTCGGGCCAGGATGATCTGCTGCCAGAAGGCCAGGTCAGTTACCGTTTGATTGATTGGCGAGGTTTGTGCAGGATAGGGTTGGGGTAGGCCCAAGTAAGCGGTAATGTCCTCGGCACTGGCCAAGTGCTGATCGACATGTATGGCCAACTTGGCTGCTTCGGTACCAGTCAGCCAGAAAGGCCCCTGACTGCGTCGATCGGTATTCAGAAAGCGTGGATCACGCTGGATGTCCTCCCCCCAGCCCACTTTGATCCCCCATTCACCAAAATCCCGAAAAGCCCGGCTGATGGCCATGCGTAGTGAGCGGGCATCGCTCAACAAACCTTTCAAGTCATCCAGTCGTACTTTGGGTTGGCCGGACTGCCAGGCCCAATAAACCCGTATCAATAACCATAGCGATTGATAAGCAGCCCGTCGACCATTCACCGTTTGGGGGGTGGTGAGCTCAATCATGATCATGTCGGCCACCTACTTATCGTGATGGACAGGGGAATGTGACAGTTGTGACAGCCGGGTCGATAGGCACTGTTGTGAAGGCTATCTACTATTCGCGATATGGATGGCAATTGGTCAAAGCGGTTGCCATGTGGTTGAGCAGTTTCATTCATGGGGAAATGGACGGGTTACATGATTAAGGTTCGTGCACCGCGATTGTCGCTGTTTTTGCTGTTACTGACTGGATTATGGCTGTCACATCTGTCACATGCCGATACGGTGATTGACCGGCCGGATTTTGCGGGTGCATTCAATGCAGCTGGTGTGAAGGGGACATTTGTGTTGTATGACGTGGCTGCGAATCAAACGCTGATTTACCCTCGACAGCGTGCTTTGCAAAGATTCATCCCTGCCTCCACCTTCAAAATTCCCAATAGCTTGATTGCGTTGGAAACCGGCGCGGTTCGGGATCTGGATGAAATCCAGCCCTATGGCGGTAAGCCACAACGACTTGCCATATGGGAAAAAGATATGAATCTGCGCGATGCCATTCGTGTTTCCAATGTGCCCGTCTATCAAGTGGTAGCACGCCGGATCGGCCAAGATCGAATGGCAGAATGGGTCAAACAGTTCAATTACGGCAACCGCGATATTGGTAAAGTGATCGATCGTTTCTGGTTGGATGGCCCTTTGACGATCTCGGCAATCGAACAAACCCGTTTCCTGGCTAAATTGGCGCAAAAGCAATTACCCCTGAGCAAAACGACCATGGACAGAGTGCATGACTTAACCCTGCAGGATCAAACGGAAGATTACCGTTTGTATGCTAAGACAGGTTGGTCGGATGCCACGCGACCCGGGATTGGCTGGTGGGTAGGCTGGGTTGAGCGTGACAGCAAGATCTATGCTTTTGCGTTGAACATTGACATCAATACAGATCGCGACGCTGATCAGCGGATGGTGGTGGCGCGTAAGTTACTTGCTGACTCAGGCGTGATTTGAGGCAGCCGCTTGGGGGCTGTTTGCCGCATCATGACTGCAAAAAGTAGTTGTACGTTGGTATCGATATAAGTGAATAACATAATAGGGGAGAAGTGATGCAACGCATGCCGGGGCTCGATTTGATGCGAGCCATTGCCATATTGTGGGTGATGTTGTTTCACGCCATGGTGGGTGGCTTATCACTGCCGGGCAACAATATTGCCCGCTTTGGCTGGATGGGTGTGGACCTGTTCTTTGTATTAAGCGGCTTTCTGATCGGAAGCCAGCTGTTGCAAACCTTGAAAACGACTGGGACCGTATCATGCGGCCGGTTCTATCTGAGGCGGGCATTTCGCATCCTGCCGGCATTCTGGGTCATGGTGGTGCTGTATTTCAATCTGCCTGGCATTCGCGAATTTCAGGAAATTCAACCTTGGTGGCAGTTTCTGACGTTTACCGAGAATCTGCTGATCGATTACTCGATTCCCAAGGCGTTTTCTCATGTCTGGTCGCTGTGTGTAGAGGAGCATTTCTATCTGCTGCTGCCCGTGTTGGTGTGGGCAATGGCGCGTCGCCCCAGTGCTGTGAACGTCGTAGTGGTCAGTGTCAGCATCATACTGGGCGGTCTGCTGTTGCGTTGGTACGTCTGGCAGCATGATCTGGCGCCTGTTCAGGGCATCGTCGAGGGGCCGGGGAATTTCTTCCAGCTTTATATCGAGCGTATCTATTACCCCACCTATACGCGGCTGGACGGTTTGTTGGCTGGCGTCGCGCTGGCGATAGTCAACGTGTATCACCCGAAGCAATGGGCATGGCTGATGTTGCGTGCCAATGGGCTATTGCTGGCTGGGGTGGTAGGCATGGCGTGTTCGCTGTATCTGTTTGTGGATCGGTTTGCGTTCCTGCCCGCAGTCATCGGCTTCCCATTGTTATCCTGGAGCCTGGCGATGCTGGTGGCAGCGGCGGCCAGTCCATTCAGCCTGATTGGACGCTTCAGGTTACCGGGTGTCACGGTAGTAGCAACCTTGGCGTACAGCCTGTATCTGACCCACAAGGCGGTCTTTCACTGTGTTCAGGTGCAATGGGGGAATAAGTTGATGGCAAACCCAGTACTGGCCTATGTCTGTTATGGCGGGGCGGCCTTGGTGGCAGGGGGCGGTCTATACTGGCTGGTCGAACGTCCCGGCTTGCACTTGCGTGACTGGCTGCTGGGGCATGCAATGCCTGCGGCAGAAACGGTGACGACTACAGCAATAATGGTGCGCAACCCGTGATTCGCAAGTGGGTGACAGCTGGGAATCTGTTCAAAACCATATTGCGCACCCGTGATTGTGGCTCATGTGCTGCTCATGGCAGATCGTGAACAGGTTCTGAGGCTTGTCGGCCCAGGGGCAAACTTGTTAAGCTTGCGCCTCGGGTCGGCAGTTCACCCAGGCGTCGCCACTCCGCTATTGGAGCGCTAAACCTGTTGTAGTTTGATCACGTGGCCATGATTTCCTGTGCCATGCTGCAAGGGCGACCACCAGCAACCCCTTCGGGTGGGCACGTTTCAAACAAGGAAACCACCGTGTCCAAGATATTGCTTCCATTTCATACTGACGATATCTCAGCATTCGCTCGTGCTATGTGTCGGCAGTTGGCAGCTCGTACTGACGTCCCATCTCATTTGGAGATGCTCAACATACTGGCCCGCGCTGCCGGCTTTCAGAACTTTCAAAGTTATCGCGAGCTGGCAATTCACCAGCAGGATGCGGCAAACGATGCCAACGCCAGCCAAGTGGCGCTGACTGCCAATGCCAAAAAGCTGATCAGTTACCTGGATGATTCAGGCCGACTTACACGCTGGCCAAACAAGTACACCGTTCAGCAGCTTAGCATCTGGTATTTGTGGACGCTTTTCATACCGCGCCACAAATATACCGAGCGGGAAGTCAATGAGGTATTGAAAGCTTTCAACACTTTTGGTGATCACGTCATCTTGCGCCGAGAGCTGGTCAACGCCGGCCTACTATGGCGTACGCCAGATGGTGCACAATACCGCAAGCAGCCAAGTAAGCCTTCCGATGAAGTGATGACGATGATTCGCGAAATCCGAAGATTAAGGAAGCTGCCAAAAGCCAGAAAAGTGGCTTAGGGAAGGGTGTCGTCCCGGTTACAGCGGCATCGCGTGAGCGACAGTGTTGTAGCCGGTGTTACTGTTTATTGATTTCAGGGACAAATGCCCCTGAGAACGTCCTATTCTTAGGGGGCATAGCATGTCGTTATCAAACCACATCAATCCCGATCATTTTCTGGATATGTCCGGCAATGTCACGCTCACCAGCGAAGACGTTGTAGCAGCCTGGGAGCTCGCATACGAGGCCATGGAGCGACAATTGCGAGCAGTTGGGCCACACGCTACCTTGTATGTTGTATTTGGATTACAAGGTGCAGGAAAAACAACCTGGGTTGAACAGAACGCTCATCGTTTTGGCCCTGATGCGGTGTTCCTTGATGGGCCATTACCGTCACGTACCAAACGTACGCGGGCAGTTGTCTTGGCCAAGAGTATGGGGCGCAAAGTAGTAGCGGTCTGGCTGAACACGCCATTCGACGTAGCCCTTGCTCAAAATGCCACACGTACTGGGCTTGCGTGTATCCGCGAAGAGGCGATTCGGCATGTTTATGATCAACTTGAGCCTCCCTCCATTGAGGAGGGCTTTGATCAGATCATGGAGATCAATATTTGCCAAGAGCAGGCCTAATTCTAATCTTTAGGTTTGAGTCGGCGAATGACGGTAAAAACAATGCCAGCCAAGGCAATCATCACGATGAGTAGGATGCGAGGCATGTTCGACAGATTTTCCGATACGGACTCATCTCGTTTGGCATCGTAAGTGCCTTCAAGTCCCCAGTTGACATTGTCTATTGAGGCAGCGCGATCGAACAGGAAGTTGTAATCTTCATAACGCTTCTTCGGCAAATACGTCCAACCGTCCAGAATCTGTCTGAAAACTGCTTGAGCCTTGGCCATTTCTGCATATTTGGCATGCATCACCAAGGCAGTGCCGCCTTCCCGTCCAAGCAGCACTGCCCCTGCAATAAAAAATTGCTCATCTTGCAGGCCAATTGAGCGTACATCGAAAGAAAATTCGAGCCTGTGCTTTGTGGGATCATAAGCAGGAGGCATGACCCACTTATTGAACATGATTTGGATGCCAGCGTGTTGGGCGCTGGCTTTGATGAAGGCATCTTTCATTTCATTCATGAATGTTGTGGAATGTATTTGGGCAGAATCTTTTTCACTGATATATCCAAACGGATTAAAGCGAATTTCTATTGCCCAAGGATTTGATTCATCCTCGGGCAAAATTGCACCAACAACCATATCGCTGGGATTCGCCTTGATCGCTTTCAATAGGTGATTGACATCATTCTTGGGGATGAAGACGGTGCTGGCTGGCAGATTGAATCTTGCCTGATTGGGTACACTGATTAGATTGGGGCCGGCAATAGCAGCCATACGTGCGGCTTTGTAGGCTGCATAAATGGTTTTAATGGATTGGAGCTGTTCTTCGCGTGATTGGTATGGGGCTGCTTGGCTGATTGCGGAAGCGAGGGAAAGCCAAATGGCTAAGAGGCCGATCAATGCCTTCATGCTGCGTCCTTGCGAGAGTTGAGTAACTAGACTGATGTTTGTTTGGCACTGGTCTATTCAGAATTGATACAAAAATTATATGCTCTGAACGGCATGTTGTGCAGTGCTATTGCCTACGCTGCCGAATATATATCCATGCATGACTCACATGCCAAATTTGATTGTAATGAATACTGATGATAGTAGAGGTAAATATATGATTTTGGGAATGTATTTGAGTTGGGGAACAATGATTCACAACCAGTCAAACTGACGGCAGGCAAACAGACTTAACCAGAACATGCTGCCAGCCATGATGCCAGCAAGCGTGCCAGCACATACTTCTATGGGTTGATGTCGGTGCAGCACAATTCTGGACCAGCCGATCAGGAATACAGCAAATGCAATCAGCAGCACACCAGGCAGGAAAGGCCATTGTAGTATGGCAGCAAATGTCGCGAATGCCACGTGATGGGATAATTTGAACCAGCGCAGGCAGAGTTTGGCGATCAAGACAATCAACCCTGCCGTGGCAATGCCCAACGCAACGACTGGTAAATGTAGTAGCCAACCTGTCAGCAGGCTGCTGATCACCAATAACGGAAGTATGAAATGGTGAAGATCACGGCGCTCGTGCGGAATACTGGCGTCGACGTGCTGCCAGCGCCCTTGTTGGACCCGATAGGTGCTATAGACTGTGATCAGGCCACCCAACAATAGAAACGCGATGGCAACGGCAAGCAACTCCGGGCGTTCCTGTCGGGCCATGGCCGTGAAGGTGGAAGCGGGAAGTAGGCAAAGTGGATGGCCCACGATCGAAATCCCACGAGCAACCCGCTCATGTAGCAATACAGTAGTCGGTTGCGTACCGTCAGTGGGTGTGGACAATCGGCCAACCTTGTTCTTCTGCGATGGCTTTCAGCAGGCTGTCCGGATTGACGGCCACCGGATGGCTGACCCGTTCTAGAAGTGGCAGGTCATTACGGGAATCACTATAGAACCAGGTTTCATCAAAGTCGGTCCATTTTTGCGCGTGCTCTGCTAACCACATTTCCAGCCGGGTGATTTTGCCAGCTTGAAAACTAGGAATACCCATGGGTTTACCGGTGTACCGCCCATCCACGATCTCAGGTTCGGTAGCGATGAGGTGTGGTACCCCCAGTTCTGCGGCGATCGGCGCGGTAACGAAGCGGTTGGTTGCGGTAATGATCACAATCAGATCGCCTTGGGCCTGATGGCCAGCTAACAATTGCCGGGATTTGTCGGTGATCATGGGCAGTATATGTTCTTGCATGTAGGCAGTATGAAGTGTGTGCAATTCTTCCATGCTGAACTGTGCCAACGGTGCCAGCTGAAATGTCAGGAACTCGTTCATATCGAGTATCCCTGCTTTGTATTGTTCATAGAAAGCATCGTTGCGGCGATTGGTTTCGTCGGCATCCAGCAGGCCGCGACAGATCAGGAAACGTGGCCATTCAACGTCACTGTCGCCTGCCAGCAGGGTGTGATCAAGGTCAAATAACACCAGGCGCTTCATCGAATATCTCCCATTCAGAACAAAGTTTGTTGGCTGGCATCATCAAAGCGGTGAGCACTCAATACCTCGCGCAACAGTGGCAACGTGATTTGGCGTTGTTGTTCGAGTGATACCCGATCCAGTTCATCAATGATCCCGACCAGTGAGGTTAAGTCGCGTCGCCAGCGCAATAGCAGGTATTCGCAGACATCATCGCTCAGCATAAAACCACGAGCCTGGGCATGTAGTTTGAGGGCCTGTACCTTATCCTGATCGGACAAGGGCTGCATCTGAAACACCAAACCCCAGCCAAAGCGGGTGGTCAGGTCTGCCCGCAGTGGTAATTGGCTCGGTGCACACGGGCCGGCAGCAACAAATACGCCGCGCGACTCTTTCAGGCGATTGTAGACACTGAATGCTACAACTTGGGCTTCGGCATTCAGGTGGTGAACATTGTCGAGTGCCACGCAATCCAATTCACCCAGGCTGTCGTCAGGGGCGAACAATTGGGCGCAGTCTACATAAGCAGCTTTGGCGCCCTGTTCCGTTGCAGCACGAACTGCTGCTTGTAAAAGATGTGTACGGCCTGCGCCGTGTTCCCCCCACAAATACAGCATGTGTTCGTCGCTGTAACCAAAAACCGCGTCCCGTAGTGCGTTGAGCGCTTCCAGATTGGCCTGGCCGACAAAATTGTCAAAGGCAGCTGGGGGGGACGGGGTCAGATCAAGCAGCAGTTGTTTCACAAGCGGGATGGTATGGTATTGGTCGAGTGGCTGGCAGCGCGGGTTCCAGCCTTGCAATCGAGCAAACCGGTGCACATTGTCAGGGGTGGTAATTGCTTTTGCAAAGGCAAGGTATGCGCTTCTCGTTTCAATTGCAAACTGGAATACGGTAAAATGTTGTTTTTTATCGCGGCCACCTAGGCCACGATCATGCGTCGAAAGCGACATTATAGTTTTGTTTTCCCTAGCCGTGTGCGGGGAACGTTCACTTATCAAAGCGAGAACCCTCTTGAGCGCCAACCAAACCTCCCTCAGCTATCGTGATGCCGGTGTCGACATTGATGCAGGCGATCAACTGGTCGAGAACATCAGGCCCTTTGCCAAGCGCACCATGCGCCCAGAAGTGCTGGGTGGAATCGGCGGCTTCGGCGCGCTGGTGGAAATTTCGAAGAAATACAAAGAACCTGTTCTGGTGTCAGGTACCGACGGCGTGGGTACTAAACTGAAACTGGCCTTCGAGCTGGATCGTCATGATACGGTTGGTATCGACTTGGTTGCGATGAGTGTCAATGACATTCTTGTGCAAGGGGCTGAACCGCTGTTCTTCTTGGATTATTTTGCCTGTGGCCGACTGGATGTGCCGCGCGCAACGGATGTGATCAAGGGTATTGCCGCTGGTTGCGAGCAATCTGGCTGTGCTTTGATCGGAGGTGAAACTGCCGAAATGCCGGGCATGTACCCGGATGGTGAATATGATCTCGCCGGATTTGCCGTGGGCGTGGTGGAAAAAGCCAATATCATTACCGGCAAGTCCATTCAGCCTGGTGACGTGGTGTTGGGGTTGAAATCGAATGGCGCGCATTCCAACGGGTACAGCCTGGTACGCAAGATCATTGAGCGTAGCAAACCTGATCTGGATGCCGAGTTTGACGGTGGCAAAACACTGGCAGACTGCATCATGGCGCCCACGCGTCTTTACGTAAAGCCACTGCTGAAGCTGATGGCGCATTTGCCAGTGAAGGGCATGGCACATATCACCGGTGGTGGTATTACTGAGAACGTACCGCGCGTATTGCCAGAGAACACCGTGGCACAGATCGACAAGCAAGCTTGGCCATTGCCGAAGTTGTTTCAGTGGTTACAGACAGAAGGCAATGTGGCAGCGGATGAGATGTACCGCACCTTCAATTGTGGAATCGGTATGGTAGTGATTGTAGCCGCGGAGCATGTCGATGCTGCGATGGCCATGCTGACTGTAGAGGGCGAAACGGTGTACCGCATTGGTGCCGTCCGGGCTCGTAGTGGTGATGAGCATCAGACTCAGGTGGCCTGAGTACTACCGTCATCAATACCGGCCGCCGGCCATGCTGGCGGCCTTTGTTTTTCATGGCTCTAAATGATAGATGTGCATATGAAGCGAATTGTTATGTTGATCTCCGGCCGCGGCAGCAATATGCAGGCCATTCTGGATGCCAAGCCACCAGTTGAATTTGCCGCTGTGATTGCCAATAAGGCCGATGCGGGTGGGTTGGCTATTGCCAGTGCACACGGTATTCCGACGGCCGTGTTGTCGCATAAGGATTTTGACAGCCGCGAGCGCTTTGATACGGCTTTGGCGCAGCTTATCGATACTTTCCAACCCGATTTGGTTGTATTGGCAGGTTTCATGCGCATTTTGTCTGAAGGTTTTGTTCGCCACTATGAAGGACGAATGATCAATATCCATCCTTCCTTATTGCCTGCTTTTACTGGCCTGCATACCCATGCCCGAGCGCTGGAGGAGGGATGCAAGCTGCATGGCTGCACTGTGCATTTTGTCACTGCAGAACTGGATCATGGCCCGATCATCGCGCAGGCGGCGGTACCTGTGATGGATGATGACACGCCGGAAACTTTGTCTGCTCGTGTATTGCAGCAGGAACATCTGCTCTATCCGGCGGTCGTACGCTGGATTGCCGAAGATCGTGTTACGTTGGAAAACGGCCGTGTGCGTGTCCGGCAGGATCAGATTGATGCAACAGTAGCGTTGCGATCACCTGATTGACTGTTTGCGCAACTAAGTGCCAGCAACCTGAGTGTGACTCCGGCGAGGTGAACATACATGATCAATACGGATCGTTATGGATAACGTAGTAACTCAAGGAGCGGGACATGACGCGGTATCGAAGGGGATGCGGCTCGGCATGAGGCCCTGGATAACCCGGACATTGCTTGTGGCGATGACCTTATCGGTCTTGGTTCATCTTGCTACAGTCTTTAGCGAACAGCTCTATGCCCTTGCCCTTGGTCTGATGGGTGAAAAAATCGAGGTTCGTGAGACCGATCGCCAACTGACTGAACAGGAGATTGAAGCTGAAACACTGCCGCAGGCGGGTTTGCCGACCAAACCGCTGATCAACAAACTGAATGTGTATCTGGTCCCGGCCCAGCAACTGAAGGCGACAACAAGTAAACCAAAACCCAAGCAACCCAGGACGGTCGTGCCCAAAAAGGCGCAACCTACTCAGCTGGCGCAGCAGGTACCCACGACAGAATCATTCCCAGTGCCGACAGAACCTGTGATGCTACCACCAGAGCCGACCGCACTAGTTATCGCGCAGCCTGAACCAGTGCAGTTACCGGTGCCAGAAACGCCTGTATCAACCACTGTCGCGACAGCGCCGCCTGTGGTGCCATCCACACCAGTTGAGTCTGTAGCCAGTGAGGTTCAAGCCGCACCGGTGTCCAGCAAAGCCTTTCCCCGAGACATGCGGGTACACTACACTGCATTGGGATTGGGTGAGGCTACCTTGAGTTGGCGACAGGAAGGCAATGTCTACACGGTTGAGCTACGTGCGGCAGGGTTGGGAAAAAGTATGTTGGGGCGTGCCAAAGGGACTGTGACCAAAGCGGGGTTGCGCCCAGATGAGTATCAGGAATTTCGCGATGGCAAGCTGGATACGCCAAAATATGTGGTGCTGTTTGACTGGAATGCCAACACGGTCAGTTTTGGTGATCCACAATCGCTGAAACGGGAACCTATCAATCCAGGTGCTCAGGATATTTTGTCACTTTATTTTCAGGTGGCACTGCGTGGAAGCAAGGCGATGGATGCCGAGTTGCAGATTATCACCGGCAAGAAACTGTATACCCAGCGTTACCATATCGAGGGCGAATCGACTGTTCACATTCCAGGTGCGGGTGATGTCAATGCAGTATTGGTCAAGGGGCAGAACGAACGTGGCCGTGGTGATTTCTGGCTGGCGCCTGACTGGTATAACTTGCCTGTCAAAGTGAATCTGGACATGTCGGGTAAACTGATCGTTCCACTGGATGTGACCAAAGTGGAAGTGGCGGGTAAAGTGATGTTGAGCAGACCGAAACCCGCGCCCCCGCGCCCCAAGCGGGATCGCTGACCTAATTTCCGCCACTTGATGTGACCTGCGGGTTGGACAAGTGGTGTTCCAATATGAATCAAAAC
Source organism: Chitinivorax sp. B (assembly GCF_005503445.1). Lineage (NCBI taxonomy): Bacteria > Pseudomonadati > Pseudomonadota > Betaproteobacteria > Chitinivorax > Chitinivorax sp. B. Next base: position 35,355 of record NZ_SCOH01000037.1, read on the forward strand.
AAGTGATCCAATATGAATGCCAATCAGTTTGACATGACCCTGACCGCCTTGCGTCAGATTTTACCGATGACACAACCTGCTGACGCAGTCATGTCACGGTTCTTTCGTGAACACCCAAAATTGGGTACGCAGGATCGACATATCATCGCCGAAACGGTTTTTGGTATTCTGCGTCGTCGCTTGATGCTTGAAGCGGTGGTAGAGAAACCGACTGCACGTGGGTTGTTACTCGGTTATCTGGTGAAAGTGCAGGGTTTGCCAGCCAAGGCGATTGCCACTTTCGCACCCGAGGCTGAATTGAAAGCAGCAACACATGCAAAGGCTGTCAAGGCGGACAGCCTTCCGATCGCTATTCAGGCTGAGTTTCCAGACTGGCTGTACAACAAACTGCATACTTTCATGGATGACGAGTCCATTCTGACGATGGGGCGTGGTTTTCAGCAGGCTGCGCCGTTGGATATCCGGGTCAATACGCTACGCATGAGTCGTGACGCAGTAATGGGTGCATTGATTGCAGGGGGGCTGCCGTGCGAGCCAACACCTTATTCTCCATTGGGTTTGCGCTTGCAAGGGAAACCTGCGGTCAATAAGCATGCCCTGTTCACGGAAGGTGCACTGGAAGTACAGGACGAAGGTAGCCAGTTGTTGGGCTTATTGTTAGCGCCACGTCGTGGCGAGATGGTTGTGGACTTCTGTGCTGGCGCTGGTGGCAAGACTTTGTTGCTAGGGGCTTTGATGCAGTCTAGTGGGCGTGTCTATGCATTGGATGTTTCCGAGAAGCGTCTGAACAATCTCAAACCACGCTTGAAGCGTTCTGGATTGTCCAATGTACATCCACAGTTGATCGCGCATGAGAATGATACCAAGATCAAGCGTCTGGCTGGCAAGATCGACCGCGTGTTGGTGGATGCACCGTGCTCTGGTCTTGGTACCTTGCGACGCAACCCTGATTTGAAGTTCCGTCAATCCATAGACAGTGTTACCGAACTGACCCAGAAGCAGGCTTCGATTCTGGCTTCAGCTGCATCACTGCTGAAAAAAGGTGGGCGACTGGTGTATGCAACGTGCTCTGTTCTGCCGGAAGAAAATCAGCAAATCGTTGAAGCATTTCTGGCCCAGCATCCAGAGTTCAGTTTGTTACCAGCGGGTGAATTGCTTGCACAACAAAAAATTGACCTACCAATGGGGAATTACTTACAGCTCTATCCTCATCAGCATGGTACTGATGGCTTTTTTGCGGCCGCGTTGACACGCCTTGGCCAAGACGAATCGCCACAAGATGAGATGGCACAGCAGGCGTAACCGCATTGGTGACCCTGCTTCGGCCGGAGCAAGTGCATGAAAAACGATGAAACCAATTTATGCGCTATTTGCAATACTCAGGTAGCGGGCGGCCCCAAGCGGGCTGCCTTGTCTGGGGACATAGTTGAATAATGAACTGGCTTGCTGAGCAGGTAGGCCATAATACATTTGTGTATTCGAGAGTTGTTGAACATTGCGTCGGGTTTCCAGGCTGCTCAAAGTACGTTCAAGAATCTGACCCGTTTGTCTGAGTTCACTTTGTGGGGCAGTGATCAGACTGATGTCATCACGTAATGTACTGGCTGACTGACTCAGCAATTGGCTGGCGTTGTCTGGATTTCGATTGAAAGCGGTTGCCAATCTATCCTCATCCACACTCAGACGCCCCTTGGTATCGCGACTGATACCAATATCTGCCAAGGTTTGCCGGTTTAATCCAAAACCTGATTCGGCGGCATTCAGGCGCGCAGTCACCTGTGACAGCGTACGCGCCGTCAATCGTTCTTCACGTTGCTCTGATATGCTCTGTTCAAAAGCATTAATACTATCGGCAAAGCGCTTGGCCGCTTGTCTGAAGGCATCCTGATCACGACCGATGGTAATGTTGGTACTGCCCGTGCCTTGAATATCAAGGCGCACTCCATTGACGACATCAGTGACGGTGTTGTTCGCACTGCTCAATCTGCGATCGTCCAGCGTAACTTCTGTATTTCTCGCCACCACGGTTTGATCCAGATTTTGTCCATTACCAGTGGAAGCGGTGGGATCAAACGCAAAACGCGACAATCCGCTCGTGTCAGTATTGGTTCCATCGTTATCCTGTGCGGTAATCCGTAAGGTGTTGCTGGTACCAGAGCTGGCGGTGACTTCCAGTCGGAACCCGTCGCTACCCTCAACAACACGTGCCGATATGCCTGCGTTGGCATTGTTGATACTGCGGGCAATGCCATTCAATGTGCCGTCGGCAGCGCTGATATTGATGGTGACGGGAGGCTCTGTTGTGGGGGTGAATGTACCGTTGGCATCACTGAAGCTGCCAGTTTGAATAGTCAGTGAACCAGTGCCAGCAATTGTACTGTTGGCATCGTCGAGACTTTCGCTTTGCAGGGTTTGTGATGTGGCAACTTGGCTCACAACCAGTTGCACTGCCGGATTGTCACGGAGGTCATCAGGTAGGGCAGCGGTTGCACGAGCAACAGCTTCATCGCTAGACAAAGCTTTGAAGGGAGACACTTTGTCCTTGGTGGACAAGGTATCCAAATCAGTGCGGAACGTGTCGAGGGCTGACCGTAACTTGCCAACATTGGAGAGTCGAACCTGCGTACTTTCGACGGCGCGGCTTAAATCATTGCCGGCCGCGGACAGACCAACCCCTCGGCCGCCGATGCGGCTGATTTCGCTGTCGCGTAGATAATCACTCGGCTGTAACAAACCTCTTGACGTATACAGCCCTGCAATACTACTACTGTAGATCGAACCGATCATACGATCGCTCCGGACACGTTACCGCACTACAAAGTGTAGACCTAGCCAATCTGACTGGTGATTGATTTGTAACATGGCCGGTCAGAACGTGATTGCGTGGCCAGCTATTAAGTTGATAACCCTTATTGCGTAATGGCAGTTCCGGGCGTGCCTTTTTCGACATTGTTGATTGGGGCTGTTTGCCAGGGTAAAGGGACATCGTTCCCATTGATACTGAGTTTGCCTTGTTTCCACAGCAGCGCAATGGCCAGATTCTGGCCTTCCTCGCGAATCATTTTCTGGTCAATCAGATTGGCAACCTGACCTTGTACCAATTGCCGCGCCAGTTCATCCATCTGTTCGACTTGTTCTGGCGTGATGTCGGCGGCGCTGCCACTACGGCTGATCAAGGTATTGCGGATCAACAGCCGTACATAGGTATCCACCACGGGTTTGGGTAGTTTTAGATCCGCACGTGCATTGATCCGCTCAAGTAACTGCACAGGATTTTCCAGGTCTTGCTCAACCAAGCCGATTAATTTGATACCTGCATTGGCATTGACCTTGCCCTCTGGTAATTGAATGGTCAACTTGTTCAACACCAATTCTGGATCGTGTTGTAGCAAAGGTAGACCGCTTTTCTTGAGAGTTTCGAAAGCTTTGCTGGTCGCTTCTTCATCATTCAGCGGTTGGCGTTGTAACGCGATGATTGCCTGATCAAGTTTGGCCAAGGTCGGCGCATGCAGATGGCGAGCAGCTGCATCGAGTGTAGCCGGGCCATAACGCTTGCCTTCAAGCAATAGGGCACCAATATCGAAGCGGCCTTTTGCATTGACGAAATCACCTTCAGCTTCTGTACTGGATTGATATTGCAGATTCTCCAGTGTCGCTGCAAATGCGGTACCTTCCTTGATGTCGACAGCAACCGAAGCCAACTTGCCGCTGGATTCCCCAAGCATCAGCCCAGCTACGCCACTATGTGTTTTGCCGTTGAAGGTGAGCGCCTTGAGATCGACAGTGGCTTTACCTGCGGCATCCAGTTTCAGGCCTGGGATGTTGCCAGCCAACTGGAACTGATTGTATTGGCCGTTGTAGGCAAACTGGCTATCCAGCCCCTGCCACTGGATTTTTACGCCGCTGATTGCTTCCTGGTAGTCGAAAGCTGGTACTTTGGCAGTGATTACACCATCGTTATTGAAGCCGATACGGGTTTCCAGATTGACCGGAGGCTTGTCGCCGAAGAAGGGCTTGAGTTTGGCTTTTACATCATCCGGCAATAGCAGTTCTGTGGTAACAACGGCCTTGTATGGACGAAAATCGAGTGTTGACAGCTGTGGGAATGGGCCGTGCTTGATGTGTTGGCGGTAGGTCAGTGAAATGGGCTGATATTGCTTACCTGCATAACGCAGATAAAGCTGATAAGGCCAGGTAACAGCATCGGAGAGTTCGAGTGTGACTTCCTGTTCCGAAGAAAAGAATCCGCGATTGTAGGCCGCGGCCTTGAGCTTGAAATACGGCAACTTCGATAACTTTTGTTGCTGTTCTGTCAATGCCTGCTCGGCGGACGTCCCCGCCCACCAGGTGGTGCCAAACCAAACTACAACCACTCCTGTCCCTGCCAGCGCAACGCCGCGCCAAATCTTCTTCATAGCCAAGCGACCAGTCCAGTCTATCGAAATAAGCGGCTATTCTAGCCCGTATCGCGTGCAAAATGGGTGGGATTACACGAGGGTTGCGAATTTCCCTATTATTGCAACTACGTCCGGCTCTGGATTGTCCATCGGAATTGATGGGGCTCCTTGTCTAGTGCAGCATTCAAACGTCATTCATGCACCCGATGCTAAAATGGGATGGACCGGATTTTTTGGAAATCGTATGACTGTTGAACGCGAAATTCATAACCTGATTGTGGAGGCGGCCGAGGACCTGGGCCGGGTCGATGTGCTGTGGCAAATTGGCGTGCTGTTGGCCAGTCTGGCTTTGGCTTGGTTGGCGACACGCTTGCTTCGGGGCAGCGTGAAGTCCGAAGCGGCTAACTGGGAAGCTGGTCTAGGCAGTTTCAAACGTGCGCTTTTCCCTTTGTCTGCACTACTGTTTGTTTGGCTGGGCAAAATGGTGCTCGGCAATTTCTATTCGGTCCGTATTTTGAAAGTGGCCATCCCACTTTTAGTGACGCTGGCGGCGATTCGGGTCGCGGTGTACATGCTGCGTTACATCTTTCCCCACAGAAACTGGTTGAAACGCTTTGAGCGCTGGATTGGGGTGGTGGTCTGGTGTACGGTTGCCCTGTACATGGTTGGCTGGTTGCCAGATGTGTTGAACCTGCTGGATGACCTGGGTTTCAGTTTTGGCAAGCATCGCATCTCATTGTTGATTGTATTGTCCAGCCTGCTGTGGTTTACCGTGACCTTACTGGGGGCCATGTGGCTGGGTAGCTTCATTGAACAGCGCATTATGAAGGCTGACGACCTCAACATGAATATGCGCGTGGTAATGACAAAAGTCGCCCGAGCTGTGTTGATGGTACTGGGTATTTTGATCGCGCTGCCATTGATCGGTATCGACATCACCATGTTGTCTGTATTTGGTGGTGCTTTTGGTGTGGGGCTGGGCTTGGGTTTGCAGAAAATCGCCAGCAACTATGTCAGTGGTTTCGTGATCTTGCTGGATCGTTCGATCCGTCCCGGCGATTTCGTTGTGATCGACAATAAGGTCGGCAATATTACTCGTCTGACCGCACGTTATGTGGTGGTACGTAGCCTGGATGGTTCGGAAGCGATTATTCCCAACGAGACATTGATCACTTCAACGGTGGTCAATCGATCATATACCGACAAGAATCTGTTGATCGAGTTGCCGATTCAGGTGGCCTATCAAAGCGATCTGGACAAGGTACGCGAGATCATGTTCGAAGCAGTCAAGAGTGAGCCGCGTGTATTGACTACTCCGGAGCCCTCCGTTGCACTGGAATCATTTGGGGAAAGTGGTATCAACATGAAGGCGTTGTTTTGGATCAGCGACCCGGAAAACGGCCAGCTTGGATTGAAATCTACCATCAACTTCAAGATATGGAATGCATTTAAGCAAGCTGGTATCACAATCCCTTACCCACGTCGCGAAGTGACCGTGCTGAATCAAAGTGTGGAAGACAAGTTGAATGGCTGATTAGGGAGATACCCTGATTGCTGGGGCGTGGATCAAGGATACAATCCGTCGATTACGCCTAGCACAAAAATTAGAAAATACTAATATAAATAGCTGTTCAACGCAGTTACACTGAAAAAGTTGGGCTACACTCCCCCGCATCAACCAAGAAGGAAAGCGAAGATGGAATACCTGAATGGCCTCATTGACCTACCATGGTGGGGCTATATTGTTGTTGCACTGGCGTTGACTCATATTACGATTGCGTCTGTGACGATCTTCCTGCATCGCCATCAGGCACACCGTGCACTGGATCTTCACCCGATTCCCAGCCATTTCTTCCGTTTCTGGTTATGGTTGACGACCGGTATGGTGACTAAGGAATGGGCGGCAATCCATCGTAAACATCATGCTCACTGCGAGACGCCAGAAGATCCGCATAGTCCGCAAGTGCTGGGCATCAAGAAGGTGTTGCGTGAAGGTGCCGAACTGTATCGTGCCGCAGCCAAGGTAAAGCCAACCATGGAAAAGTATGGTCATGGTACGCCTGACGATTGGCTGGAGCGTAATGTTTACACCCGTCACAGTGCCAAAGGCATTGTGTTGATGGCAATGATCGATATCCTGCTGTTTGGCCCGGCAGGTCTGTCGATCTGGGCGGTGCAGATGATCTGGATCCCACTGTTTGCGGCTGGGGTGATCAACGGCATTGGCCATTACTGGGGATACCGTAACTTCGAATGTGAAGATGCATCCCGCAATATTTTCCCTTGGGGTATTTTGATCGGTGGTGAGGAGCTGCACAACAATCACCATACTTTTGGTACCTCGGCGAAGTTGTCCAATAAATGGTTCGAATTTGATATTGGCTGGATGTACATTCGCATGATGGAGACCGTGGGACTGGCCAAGGTTCGTCGTGTGGCGCCCAGTGTGAAGGAAGTTGCAGCCAAGCCCGTATGCGATGATGAAAGCTTGCAGGCCATCATTGCGAACCGTTACGAAATTGCAGCCAAGTACGCCAAGGAGCTGCGTGAAACGGTGTCTGCGGAGGTTGAGAAATTGCGTGCCAATGCCAAGTTGCCGCATCTGGACGGATGGAACCCGGTCAAGCAGATGCGTGTTTGGCTGAAACAGGATGCCAAGGATACGCCTGAACACGAACGTGAAAAGCTGCAGGCCTTATTGCAACATAGTAATGTGTTACAAACTGTTTATCACATGCGCCAGGAATTGACCCAGCTATGGGAACGCTCTTCGGCATCCAAGGAACAACTGGTCAAGCAATTGCAGGATTGGTGTCATCGTGCGGAAAGTTCGGGTATCGAGCCCCTGCGTGAATTTTCACAACGTCTGCGTTGCTACGCTATGGCGTAAACTTTTCAGGCTAGGTTTTGTTGGCATGACATTTTCGAACGTAGAATAGGCGCCACCAGAGCCTTCCAGATCTAAAGCCGGCTTTGTCCGGCTTTTTTATTTTTACAGGAGAGAACAATGGACATCGAGCGTTTTGACGTAGGCCCTCGCTTGTGTGAAATGGTTAAACACAACCATACACTTTATTTGGCTGGTCAAGTACCTGAAGACACAACATTGGATGCAAAAGGGCAGACAGCACAAGTTCTTGACTACATCGATACACTGTTGGCACGAGCAGGCAGTGACAAGACTCGTATTCTGTCAGCACAGATTTTTTTGTCCGATCTTGCCGATTACGATGGAATGAATGCTGCGTGGGATGCCTGGGTGCCTGTAGGCCACCCGCCCGCCCGGGCAACAGTACAAGCAAAACTGGCCAACCCGGCCTGGAAAGTTGAGATTGTAGTGGTCGCTGCTGTTTGACCTGAATGCGATCACTCGTCAATCGCCAGTATCAGCCCAAGGCATGGGAGTGGCGACTGCTGGTGCTGATTGTACTGCCGCCAGTACTGAGCTGGTTCGCATCGTGGCACTGGCTGCTTGATGTGTTGACCAGCTTTGTACCTTATTACCTGCTGGCATGTTTGCTTGGTGCAGTCTGGTGGGTATGGCGGCGATTTATCGGATTGGCATTGTTGTGCCTGATAGTTTCCGCGGTCATGGCGGTACAGATTGGCCTGGCAATGTCCCCATCATTGGGTACCCCTGTTGCTACGGCGCCTACCATCAAAGTTGCACAGTTCAATATCAGTTTACTAAACCCCAATTTGCCTGCATTTTTTTCCTGGCTCAATCGTAAGCATGCCGATACGGATATCGTAGTCCTATTGGAAGCAGGACCTGCTCTGACCCCACTGCTGGCAAGCATGAAATCACATTACCCATACCAAAGCATGCAACTGGATGACTCACCCTTTGGGATTGCCATGCTGAGCCGGTTGCCTGACACACACCTGGAGTTGGTAAATGATTCATTTCCTTACATTGAAGCCCAAGTCAATATTGCAGGGCGAACCTTGCATGTGATTGGTGTCCATCCACCACCACCCATTTCCGGTTCCTTGACGCAAGCTCGAAACCATCAGTTGCAGCAACTGGCACAGCGTGTATCCCGACAAGCACCCGATTCAGTTATTGTCGTGGGTGATTTCAACATTACACCCTGGTCACCGTGGTATCGCCGGTTTCTGGAAGAAAGCGGTTTGCATGCGGCAAATCAGCAGTGGCAACCTACCTGGGCACCTTACAGTAGCGAACATTGGCGGCTGGTACCCATTGATCTGACATTTCATTCTGATAAGGTTAATTTGCTTGCTCGGCAAGTTGGGCCGGCTTTCGAATCAGATCATCGGGTCGTAATTTCGACATGGCAGTTATCTGCACGGGTTGTGACTGACAGTATTACCTGGCCCAGTGAGTAAGATAATCAGCATGGAATATGGGTTGGTTATGACCAGATTATGTATCAGGGGTGTGTGGATGCGGTATCAACTTCTTGGATCTTGTATGGCAATCGTGCTTGCTACAGCGCAGGCGGAACCGGTTCGTTACGTGCTGGATACCGATCATAGTTACCCTTATTTCGCTGTCCGTCATCTGGGTATGTCTGAACTTCAAGGCCGCTTCAATAAGATGACCGGTTGGGCAGAAATGGATATGGAGGCTAAAGGTGGCAAAGTGGAGGTCAGAATAGAGGTGGCATCGCTGGACACCGGGATGCCCCTGCGCGACAAGAACCTGTTGCGTGGTGTATTGGGTACCACTTTCTTCGAGCCAGAGAAATTTCCCTTCATGACCTATCGATCCGATACCGTGGTATTTGAAGGTGAACAACCGATACGCATCGAAGGGGAACTGACTTTACAAGGGGTTACCCGGAAAGTACCGATACAGATCACACATTTCCACTGTGCATTCAACCCGCTGCGCTTGGCCAAGGGCTGTGGGGGTAGAGCGATTGGGCGCATCAAACGCAGTGAATTTGGCATGGCTGGCATGCCTAGTCTGATTGGCGACGAGATCGATCTGATCATCAACGTGGAAGCTTACCCAAATATTTCCGCCAATGAACGACCCAGTGCGCGTTAAGTCGTAAGTAAATTGGCCCTCTCGTTTATTTCCATCTTTTTTCCCTTTAAGCTGACGTGCTTATATAACGTGGATTTAGGATAGAGCAATGTTAATAAATAACTGGAAGCTGGGTTTGTTGACGCTGTGTGGAATAGGGTGGGGTACTGCCATTGCGGCTACCAATTCAATATTGGATGAGACTGCAAATTTGGAGGATTTCGATTATCTCTGGTCACAGATGAATACTCACTATGTCTACTTCGGTAAAAAGCAGGTGGATTGGGCCAAGGTCAAGCAGCTGTATCGTGATCAGGCGGGACAAGCTAATAACACGCGTGAATTGATCGGGGTGCTGGAGCGAACGTTGGACGAGCTTTATGACGCTCACACCCACCTGAAAGCCAATACCATCAAGTCTTCGCGCTTGGTACCTACAGGGCTGGACATGTGGGCCGAATGGTGTGATGGCAAGGCTGTGGTTACTCAGCTACGGGCGGGCTTCAGCGCTGAACAGGCTGGCTTATACCCCGGTATGGTTGTGACAGCAATGAATGGCGTGCCTATCGGGGAAGCTGTTCAACGCAAGCTTGGTCAAGCACTGAAAGCGGATGATATGGAGGCACGTAACTGGGCATTGCGGTCTGTTTTGGCTGGCACGCGTGAGCAAGCCCGAACTGTTGAAGTGGAAGACCAGGGCCAGCGTGTCACTTATCAACTGGATCAAGCTACCCATCAAACTGTCGACCAGCCTAATCCAACTGCCAATGTAGATTGGCGGCATTTGGGCGACAATTTGGGTTACGTCCGTATCAACAATTATCTAGGTGACACCGAGACGGTGAAACAGTTTGACCGTGCGCTCATCAAGTTACGGCATACCAAAGGGCTGATTTTGGACCTGCGTAATACGCCCAGTGGCGGCAATACCAATGTGGCAGAACCTATTCTGGGGCGCCTGATCGACCATACGGTGTCTTATCAGAAGGGTGTACCGATGCAAGGTAAGCCGTGGGTACGGAAGGTGCAGTCACGTGGTTGGACTTATCGCCAACCCGTGGTCGTATTGGTGGGACGCTGGACGGCCAGCATTGGCGAAGCCATGGCGATCGGGCTGGATGCAATGAATCGAGCCACCATTGTCGGTACACCGATGGCGGGTCTGAATGGTGCGGTATTCGATCTGACCTTGCCACGTTCACAAATTCGGCTGGCTTATTCTGCGGAACGCCTTTATCACATGAATGGCACCCCGCGAGAGACGTTTCAGCCACCGGTATTGGTCCAAGTTGAAATAGCTACAAGTAAAGATCCGATTTTGGATACCGGGGTTGAAACATTGAAGGCCCGTTTGGCGAAAATGGTCAGTCGCTAAGTGTCACTGATTTCAAGCTTACCAGAGCCGGGCAGCGACTCGACCAAGGCCGGCCCAAGCAGCAAGGATGGGGTGTAGTACCCGCCCGGCACGCTGGGCTCGGCCAATAATTGTTGAACAACGTACAGCGAGCCATCGATCGTCAACTGATACCCGTTGGCGGTACGGATACGGGCAGTTTTGGTCTGGCCGTAAGCATTGCGAACCTCACCCCAAACCCAGGTCGGGGCACTCTTGCGGTTGGCTTCATTCGGGCCTTGTATGCGTCGCTCAATCAGTGTTTTCAACAGCCGCTGTACCACGCCAACGCCCAATACTGGCCTGATCCAATTTAAACGTCGTATTTGGCTGATCATCTTGGGTGGCATGCTCATGAAAACCTCAATATTGGGTACGCCAGTACTGTAAAACGCAGTGGCAATATCTCCCCAGGGAATTGTCACTGCATGAGTATCCCCATCACCAAAATCGATTTGCCGGGTTTTGAAGGCAAAAGGGACAGTGGTGATCTGCCCGTTCTTGCGTACCTTGCCGCCATGGGCCATACCTTCTACTGATGTTTTGGCGGTACCGGGGCTCAGCCGACTTTTTGACGAAAATCCCAGCACCAATTCGGTCGCGTCCGGCATGGCTGATTTCAGCGCGGCTGCTACACAATCGGTAGGGATGACATCAAACCCGACACCTGGGCAGAGGACGATTCCGGCGGCATGGGCTGCGGTATGTTTACCATGTGCAAATTCGAAGGCATTGATTTCACCCGTGATGTCCAGATAATGGCTGCGCTGCCGTAAGCATGCAGCAATCATTGGCTGACTGGTAGCCGAAAACGGACCTGCGCAATTCAACACTAATTTGACCCCAGCCATGGCCCGGTCAATTGCGTCAGGCTGGTCAAGTGAGAAGATACGTTTTTCCAGTCCCAATTGGCGGGCCAGTTCAGCAATCATGCCCTCGCGTCGCCCGGCCAGGATTGGATGCAGGCCAAGTTGTGCCGCTTGCTTGGCAATCAACTGACCGGTGTAACCGTTTGCACCATAGATCATCCAGTCAGACATTGGCTTCGCTCCTATCGTCCCATCATGTGCAGCCCACAAACCCGAATTGTTGTTCCGCTGACTGCCATGGCTTCCGGCCTGGCAAGAAATCCCACTACATTTGCGACATCTTGTGGCGTGCCAGCCTGACCCAATGCATTCAGCCGTTGCGCCACTTGCCGATGTAAGTAAGGAATGCGATCGGTCATGGGCGTTTGGATAAAGCCGGGTGCAACAGCATTGATGGATATCCGCCGATTGGCCAGCTCAGACGCCATTGCCTTGACGTAGCCAATGATGCCAGCCTTGGATAAAGCATAGTTGGTTTGTCCTGCATTGCCTGCCACGCCGCTGATGGACGACAGGCAGATCACGCGACTATTCTGTTGCAGTTGGTTTTTCACCAACGCATCCGTCAGTCGCTGACTGGCAAACAAATTGACATCCAGCACACTTTGCCATTCAGTGTGGCTCATATGCTTGAAAGTGCGGTCACGTGCCATGCCTGCATTGTTGACCAACACATTCAGCCCATCGAAATCTGATATCCGATCGCACAGTTCGTCAGCCGCATTGCGTGCGGTGATGTCCAGCAGAATGGCTGTGCTGCCAATGGCCGCCATAGTGGCTTCCAACGGGCTGCCGGCCCGGTCTACACCAATTACTTGCATGCCGTCCCGTCGCAACTGTTGTGCAATCGCCAACCCAATACCTTGAGCAGCCCCGGTAACCAAGGCCGTTTGTGCCTCTCGACGCCGTTCTCCGTAACGGCTTAGTGAGGCTGGATGGTATCCCACCATCAATACCTGTCCGGATAGGTAGGCGCTGCGAGGTGAAGCCAGGAAAGCAACCCAGGGTGCCAAACCTGGCGTCTCTTCTAGGCCCACGGTCAGCAGATTGACGGTAGAACCTTTGCGCCCAAGCTCCTTAGCCAAGCTACGAGCAAAGCCTGATAAGGCTTCACAGATAATGGGAGCCTGTAGCCCGATATGACTGGCCAGCAAGATGATGCGGCTATGGGTGGGCAGGGTACTCATGCGTGGACACAACACGCCATACAAGTCAGCCAGGGAGATTGTGTTGGTCCAATCACTGCAATCGATCAGCCAGGCTTCCGCAGGTAATGGTCTGTTTTCGTTGTCAAACAGCCAGCTTGCATGGGTATTCAGCATGGATGTCAACCGGCCACCTTGTACCACTCGAATTGATACATTGGCCAAATCGTCTGGTCCAAATGGGTCTGCCAATCGCCTTAACGGTGGGCAGGGCGGAATAGGAGTGCCTAGTTTGCGAAGCAGTTTGAGCCACGCGGGTTCGGTAGAGGTTGGCAACATGGTTGGTCCGAAGCTGACTGTATATAGGCCACCATTTTGCCGAGAGTCTCACATGCGGTGGTCATAATTGGCTTCAATGGCCGTGGCGGTACAGCACTTTGGGCGGAAATAATCTGAGCTTCAATGACAAAACGAGAGACTAGACTGAGTGGGAAAACTGACCAGCATTCGCCAAATATGTTAGTACCGCATATATCATCAGATGCAGACGTGATCACTAATACATCAGTGATGTCACCGTCTATAAGCATTTCTTGACTGATACCGCCATTCGCTGGTTTGCGCCATGGGTTGCTTGATCTGCTGAGCATTGTCTGGATATTTACCTTTGTAGTCGGCGGGGGCAATGCATAGCTAAGGCGCAAGTAGTCAATGGGTCTTTTATGGTCGATTAATTGTTTTGCCCTCCTATTGCACTTGAAAGGAGTATTGGTATGAGAAAGATCATCGCTGCTCTGCAGGTTTCATTGGATGGACTGATTGAGGGGCCACATGGCGAATTGGATTGGGTAGAAACATGGGAGGACACATTTGATCTGCTTCCACAAATCGATACCTGTATTCTTGGGCGTGGCATGTATCCGGGCTATGAGCGGTACTGGCAAGCGATTTTGACCGACCCTGACGGCCTGTTGCCATTTTCTGGTAAGCCACCATCACAGAGCGAAATCGATTACGCACACTTTGCCGAGAAAACACCACATATTGTGCTATCGAAAACGCTGGAAACGGTTAGTTGGAAAAATACGCGTATCGTGCGGAGTATTGATGAAATTAGCCGGTTGAAGCGTGAACCGGGCAAAGATATTCATGCTGTAGGTGGGGCTGCACTGGTTTCAACCTTGATGAATGTCGGCCTGATTGATGAGCTTCGATTGGTCGTGCACCCGATTGTCTTGGGGCAGGGGAAGCCACTTTTCAACGAGGTAAAGGAGCGGCATACATTGAACCTTGTCGAGGTGAAATCGTTGCAGCGGGGTTTGGTTCGCCTGACTTATCGTATATGACGAAAACGGGTATAAATAAATGGCGGGTCTTCATCCGAATCCGCCATTGTGTATTACCTTCGCAGCACTGCAATTGGGGTGGCCTGGGCCTGGCGTGAGCGATATCATTGGCGGTTCCTTCCCTCTTGTTCCACCAATCCAGAAGTTGTAGCTCGATGTCCTCTCAAAACAAAGCCTATATGTTCGGCCTGATGGCCGTGTTTTTTTGGTCTACGGTGGCCACGGCATTCAAAATCAGTCTTTCGCACTTGACACCGGCTCAGTTGGTGCTGTACGCGACCATGTCGTCCAGCTTGTTTTTATTGAGCTGGATGTTGATCAGTCGACGTGGAGCGGAGCTGGTATCGGGGATTCGCCGGTACTGGCGAGTATCGCTACTGTTTGGTGGTTTGAACCCATTCGTCTATTACCTGATTTTGTTCCAGGCCTATGACCGATTGCCCGCGCAGGAGGCACAGGCAATCAATTACACCTGGGCGCTGACCATGGCCTTGTTGGCGGTGCCGGTGTTGAAACAGCGCTTACATCGTTTTGATATGGTGGCCGCGCTGATGTGTTACATGGGGGTCCTGATCATCGCCACACGTGGCCATCCGCTTTCATTGAATTTCTCGGATTTGGGTGGCGTGGGGTTTGCTTTGTTGAGCACGTTGCTCTGGTCCAGCTACTGGTTGTTGAACACCCGTGACCAGCGGGAGCCTGTGCTGGGGTTGACGCTGAATTTTCTGTTCAGCCTGCCATTGATTTTGATCTGGTGTGGGGTGACAGATGAGTTGAAACCTGTGGCATGGCAAGGCTTGGCAGGGGCGGCTTATATCGGGGTGTTTGAAATGGGGCTGACATTTGTACTGTGGTTGCAAGCCATGCGTTTGACAACCAGTGCGGCACGGATTTCCAATTTGATTTTTCTGTCACCGTTGATGTCGCTGGTATTTATCAGCTTCTTGCTTGGTGAGCAGATTCTGCCATCGACGATTGCTGGGCTGGGGGCGATTCTGCTGGGCTTGGTTGTGCAGCAGTGGGGCGCCAGGCAGGCCCCCCCGGCTGCTGCATAAAGTGAGCAGGTTTACACCGCCAATGGTGGTTCATCCAGGGCGGCCAATTGCTCTCTCAAGGTGAGAATGTGCTCTTCCCAGTAGCGCTGACTGTTGAACCATGGAAAGGCACTGGGAAAGGCTGGGTCTGACCAGCGCTGCGCAAGCCAACTGGCGTAATGCATGATGCGTAGGGTACGCAAGGGCTCGATCAACCAGAGTTCTTGCTCATCCATATCATGAAATGTGCTGTATTCATCCAGTAGTGTGCCCAGTTGATATTGTTGGCTGGTGCGGTCGCCAGACAGTAGCATCCAAAGGTCCTGGATAGCTGGCCCCATGCGAGCATCGTCAAAATCCACAAAATGCGGACCCGCATCTGTCCAGAGCAGGTTGCCTGGGTGGCAATCGCCATGTAGACGAATGGCTTTGACCCCACCGGCCAGTGCCCAACGCGCATTCAGTTTCTCAATCAATTGCTCTGCCAGCGTGCTGTAAGCCAAGCGTAACTCTGGCGGGATAAAGTCATGTTCCAGCAAGTATTGGCTGGGTACTAGCCCGAAATGGGCAATATCCAAGGTTGGACGATGTGCGAAGTCGGTGCAGGCGCCGATGGCGTGAATGCGACCAAGGAAGCGGCCAATCCATTGCAGGGTTGCTTCGTCATCCAGCTCAGGCGTGCGGCCTGCACGGCGTGGGAACAGTGCAAAGCGGAATGCGCCATGCGTCAATAACGTTTGACCATGGATGTCGAGTGGAGCGACAACTGGGATCTCGGCCTCCGCCAGTGCTTGGGAGAAAGCATGTTCTTCCAGGATGGCTGCGTCGGACCAGCGACCAGGTCGGTAGAACTTGGCAATCAGTGGTGGGCCATCTTCCTGGCCAACTTGATAGACTCGGTTTTCATAACTGTTGAGTGCCAGTAAGCGACCATCGCAAAGGTGGCCTGTAGCATCAACGGCATCGAGCATCACATCAGGCGTTAGCTCTGCATAGGGGTGTTGGGTTGTCATGCCTGCCATTTTACTCGGATGACCTGAGGCTGTTGACCTAATTCCAAGGTGTCGCCAAAAACAGTATGGAATGGTTGAGTGATGCTGGTAGCGACGTAAAGCAGCTTGACTCGCTTCAACTTGAAATGATGAGCCCTAAGAGCCACCCCTTTCAAGGTCTTCCCACCCGAGCCTTCTTGAGTACGCGAGCAGTTGAGACGTGGGCGCGGGCGAGCTTGCCGTCCACATAACCCTTTGGCTGGTCGATTTTGGGG